>JBKJSI010000528.1:0-14325 GCA_046595915.1 Pirellulaceae bacterium | reverse complement strand
GATATCACGCCGTTGCCGCCAAGCTTCATCGTGATTTCCCAATCCCCCATGATTCATCGAGAGATTTCCAAGGCCTTCGTAAGCTCAGTGGCGCCAGTAACAGGGCCTCGATCAGAGCGATTTGGCTCTGCGAAATTAGACAAGGGGCTCCAAACGTCGACAAAGATTCATGCCAAATCTGAGCCTCTGCTAAACCTGCTCAGACAGATCGCAAAGGAAAATGGGATGGGCTTGGCGATCCATAGCGCGGCGATGAAGGAAGCCAAGATCGATCTAAGTAGTCTGAAAGTGACGCTGGACCTGAACAGGGGACCGCGCCTCTCATCAATCGTTCCTCTTATACTCGAGCTGTCACATCCGGAATTGACTTGGAATTTCCATGGTGACCCAATCCTGATTACAACTCGAACTACACTAGCGAAACTGCCGCGCAAGAAGACCTACGACGTCAGCGACCTCACCAGCCAAGTCGACGGAAAATACTTGGTGGAAGCGATCGAATACAACATCCACCCTTCCACCTGGCAATTCGGCGGCGGCGAAGGAAAAATCGAACTGACAGAATTAGGAAAGCTCGAAGTGGAACAAAGCGAAATCGTGCTTCGAGAAATCGAGCAACTTCTGAGCGACCTTCGATTCGGCTTAGCGGAGCGCAAAGAGAAAGAATGAGTTGCGTTCTCTGATCTACGAACCTTCCTCGGGCGGAATCACCTCCGCCTGCAGTAAATGCTCATAAACGGTCTCGCGGCACCCATAAACACTGCACCCACCGTAATAAGTCCAGCAGTCTTCATGGTGCGGCGTGCGGCAGCGTTTGCAGATCACCATCGCAACGAGCACTTCCGAGCAAACGGGGCACTTGGCGTCAGCGACGATTTGCGCCTGATCTGACTGCGTAAAATTGATCCCCAATTCGCGGCTCGACTGCGATTGATCGAATAGCTCGATGCAAAACCGAATGAACCCTTCATAATCCCTGGCGCTCTGAATGCTCTCCCGCGTCTCGATCGTCAAACGCCCGCCTTGAAGCCGCAACCGAAATCCATGTTTATAAGGCCAGATAAATCGATAGGCGTAGGCAAGCACCTCCGAAGTGAGAAATCGATTCGCCAGATCGATACGGCGCGAAGTAATCAGGAACGCCGCATCAAACTCAGGATGCGCCGAATCCACCTGCTTGTCACGGGCGGAGCTGCGCGGCGCCACGCTCGCATGGCGAGAAGTGATCGTGACCTGCATTCGCCCTTCCGGCCAAGGAACCGAAAACTGAGTCACACCGGCGCTGCTCCAAAGCGACTGTCGAACATTGAAGCGCCGAATCAAAACCGGCACATCCCCATGCCGAAACCACAAACTCGCCTTCCCACCCCAGGCCGAAACCGTGAACTGCCCTTTGAACCGCGTCGCGAGCCCCGAAAACACCCCCCGCCGCTGACTCGCCGCCGAGTGCGAGCGCGTCGCCATCACAATCGCAATGATCGCGATCACAAAGAATATCCAAAATGCGACAACGCATTCCACGCAGCGACGCCTCTCGTTTGATTCCTATATTCAACCACGGATAGACACAGATTTACACAGATAATATGGAACGCCGTAGGTCACTGCCTATTCGTTTTTGTCCTTATCTGTGTATATCCGTGTCCATCCGTGGTTCTGATTTCTCTACCAACTCATTGATCAATCGCTCGAGGCTCAACAATGGCCTCTCTTGGCTCGATTTCCTCTTGCCGGGTTTTTGATTGCGATGATCCAATCGCAATCCCCGCTCCCACAAACGCCGCCAAGAACATCCCGACCCAAGCCCAAGGCGAAGCAAAAACCTGTCGCCATCCGACTGCCCCCTTCGCTTTATCCTCCACGACCTCCGTCAGTGCAGCGACCGATTCCTTTTCCTTCTTCAGCGCCTCGTCACTCTTCTTCAAATCGACTTGCAAAGTCTTGACCTGAGTTGCATACAGATTGTTCTCTTTCTGCGTGAGATCAAGAGCCATCTGCTGCCCCGTGAGCGCCGCTTTCATCGCCTTTTCCGCACGCGCCTGTTCAATCAGTTTCTGCGCGGTCCCTTTTTCGGTGTCCTTGAGTTCACTGAGCACGGCATCGAACGCCAACTCCTGAGCCGACGACGAACTGTTTTCCTGGATCGTCTCCTTCAGGCTCGCAACCTCTTTTTTCAAATCAACCAGCGTCTCGGCTTGCTCTTTCTGCTGGCCGCCAATCGACGTCCAGACCAGGAACGCCAGCAGCCCAAATTGCAGCATCATCATCATGAGCAAGATCGGCTGCGTCATCTGATCCTTCGGCATGATCGCCTGAATAACCGATGGCGTGTTATTGGGCCCTGAAAAGCGGCGAAGTTCGGCGCTCATGGCGGACTCCTCAAGAAGCGCGGCGTATGCCGCAAGTTCATTCTGGCGGAAACGGGAAGCGATGGCGTAAAAACCGCGAGTCGGCCGGACCTTGCGGTCAGCCCCTTCAGTCCACTGAAACATGCCTCGATGTCCGCGACAAGGATCAATGACATACGCCACGTCTAAAGGTTTGTTGAAAAAATGGTCGCAGATGAATAAATCCATCCCGCTGAGGAAAACACCCCAGTCAGGATGCGTGTGATACCACCCGACCATATGCGTCGTCGTCGGATAAGCATCGCGGCGGCGACTAATCTCGGCCCATGTGTCGTGCGTGAACTTAAAACTACCCTTGGTGCTCTCATAATGCTGGGCGCGAAGCGTATCGGTAATGACCACGAATGGCTTGCCTTCATCATCTTCATAATGCCCACCGAGCATCACCCCGCCCAGCTCGACCCGCATGTCGGACTTCGAGTGATCCTCCATATCAAGCAGCGCATCGAGATCGACAAAGATCGGCAAATCCACCTCAGCTGGCGCACCCATCGAAATGCAGCAAAAGTGCGCATTGCGATCGGGTCGAAGCGACTTATCAGGCCGCTTCTCCTCAACATCGCCGAACTGAATATCGTCGTCCATCTTCCCTAGTCACCGTCTCCTAATGTTCGATCAAATTTGTGATATAGTTGCGTGGCTCTATGAGTGTGTGGCTGTGTTTTGAAAACAAACGGCTCGAAATGTCTACTTACTTACATGGCTCACCCGTTTGTTTTCATAACACGGCTCCAGCAAATCGAAACGTTTTGTGTGGAAAGAAAGCTAATCCCCCATCACCGACGCCCGGTCCCCCATCAAACGCCACACCGTCGGCATCTCACCCACACGGACCCGAAGGCAGTCATAAGGAGGCACGCCAATATCACCCAGCGTCTCCTCCTCAATCGCATCACCATTGAAAATGCGATGTACCAATTCGGGTCGCAGCGTCTGCTGACAGTTAGGGCACTCCGCTTCGCGCATCCCCACACTTTGAAGCGGCCGAAACACCCGTTGCCGATGATCGCAATTGCCACAAGCGAGTGCCGTCACCAAGTCTCGATCAAGATCGAGTCGCAGCGGCTCGTCGCCGGGATGGCATGCTCGGACACACTCAAAAAAGTCCTTCACCTTGTGAGCTAGCCCAACTTCGACATTCGTCGGCTCCGGATCCGTCTCATGGCTAAGGCATTCCTCTTTGCGCTGGAAGCGCGTGTTGTAAGAACGATTCGTCATGCCATTAAAAACAAACGCCTCGCCGCCTTGCACTGGCATCTTATGGAGCAGCTTCAGCGCTTCCTGAGTCTGCAGCCCCGCGATCACTGACGAAATCGTCGGCGCCGTTGGAACCTTTCCCGCCAAAATATCTTCCCGGCGGAGTAGCGGGCAGCTATAGCGAAGATTGATCAAGTGGTAGTCATTCTCCGTCATCGCGCACTCGTAACAGGCGTCGCCCGGAGGCGTAAACACCTTCACGACGCCATTAATTTCCTGAATTCCCCCATCGACCCAAGGTGTATTCGTCCGCCAACAGAAACGATTGACCCAAAGTCGCGCTTCACGATTATCGAGACAGCCAATCACCACATCCGCCTCATGAAACAGCCCCAAGCCAACTTCATAGACGATATTTTTCTGGATGGGGATGAACTTGCAGTCGGGATTGAGGTCGGCGGCAGCCTCCGCGGCAACAATCGCCTTCGGTCGCCCGACATCCCGCCGCCGAAAAAGCACCGTCCTGGAGAGATTGGTGTCGTCGACATGATCAAAATCGACGATGTAAGTGCTGCCGATGCCGAGTAGGGCGAGATTCTTAATCACCTCATTGCCCAGCGCCCCGGCGCCAACAACCAGCACCTTGGCATTTTTCAGCCGCTCCTGGTCCCACCACGCAATCAGCCGAAAGCGGGAGTAGCGGTCCGTGTCATCGATAAAAAGGGGAGACGACATTCAACATGACTCGCGGAGGAGGGCTGCACCCCACTCGCGAGCGGTGGGCGGCGTTACTCAATAAATAGAATGTCGCTGCTGGCCTGACGGCTGACAACGGGAGCACCACCAAAGGGCATCCCAGGATTTGAACCGGGCATTCCCGTCGAATGGTCGATCACCTCAGCGATCACGATTTCGGCGTCGACGGGGCTCAGCATCGCCGCGGCTCGCGCCATCGGATCGCTTCCCCTGCCCCCAACATTGCTATTCGCCGAGGTAGCGACGTTGTGGCCACTATGTTCGCGCGGAAAATGCGGCGCCGGCGGTCCGCCGAAACTTCCAGCATCCGAAGTCGAAGAGCGAAACGGCGATTGCGTCTGCCTCGAAGGAAATAGCCGATCGAGCGTCGAGCTCACTTCCCGAACGCTACTCGGCGCTTTCGCTGGCTCGGCAGGCATCCGACCACCGATCGGCGTCGCCCCGCCCGTAGCAATCTTGTTTCGAATCGGGCGCGGATCAATTGGAAACCTCGCCCCATTCTGCTGCTTCGCCCAAATCGCGGCCTGGCGATTATACGGACTCTCGGGATCAAAATTCTTGTACCGAATCATGTCCCAAAGCATCGTGCAGAGCTCATCGAGCGTCACGCTCGGCACCCAGTACGTCCCATAACCGCCAAGACAAACGACACCGCTGGAGGAAATATTCGGATGGAAGATCGGCGTCTTCCAAACGAGCTCTGGCATCATCCGCGGATAGCTGGCATTAAATCGCACCACAACCTGATGTTCATCGCGCGTCAGAACGTCGTGATTGAGCTCGGTTTTCCAAACGCCAAGTCCGCGAAAAATCAGCGTATACGATTCGGGCAACGCACCGATCGCCACAAAGTCGAGAATCGAACTCTCAGACTGCAGTTTTTGAATCGCGGTAAAGTCGTTTCGCAGACGACGCTCGCGGGGGGAATCCGCCATGACGTTTATTCTCAACCGGCTTTGAAGTCGAGGATTCAGACGATGTGAATTCAAGCGACGTTCGCGCGAATTCGGCGCCTGCCGCGGACTTCAATCTTACCAGATGAGAATCAGCCCGCCACAATTTCAGGGTAGACAATCAGGTGGTCGCCATCGCGGACGCTAGCAAATGGCAGCGTTTGGTCTTCACGAAGCCGTTTACCCCCCTCTTTATGGTCCAAGGAATAGCTCATTGGCTGCCCATCGGGGCCCATGATCGGCAAGTTCATCTTGGTGATGATATTAGGGAGAATTCGCTTCACCGGCACCGTATCCGCGATAATCGCGTCGACGCTTTTCGCGCCCGTCTGGTCGAGGAAAGTGACCCGCGTGCCTTTTCGATCTTCTGTTCCTGAATTGCTCGACATACGCAAATTCCCCCGTTTCGAATGGGTTTTCAATCAACCCGCTGGCGATGGCTCGCGGTGAAACCGTTCACGTCTTTGGTATTTGACACCCTGAACATGACACCGGCATTCGCGGATTTGCTCACCCTGGAAGTCGGTTAGCTCTATTAGAGCGTCAAACTTGGGGGCCATTGCACGCTACGCGAGTGCCGGAGAGTAGTTCGCCCAAGTGACACGAATATTACGCGCCAACCCGCCAGATTTCCTAACCCCGCCGCAACTCCCACCCCCACAAGGCTTTATGCAGTGCGCATTAGGGCCAAGGGCCCGCCATATTGTAGCCTGGGTCGAAGCGTACTCGCGCAGGCCCAGGAATATTGTCCCAGGAAATGCGGCCGCCGGTTGCCTCCTAAGCCTTATTCTCCGACCCTGCATACCGCCCCTCAGCATTAATCCGTGCAAAAACGTCATTGAGCACCCAGTGAAATAAGCAAAGGTGAATACTCTCCACCATCCCCATATCCTGTAAATCGACATGCAAACCGAGCTTACACATCCCCTTTAACTTCCCGCCGGAATAGCCGGTTAAGCCCAGCGTCGTCAGCCCCTTGGCATTCGCCCATTCCACCGCATTGAGGACATTCGGGCTATTTCCCGACCCGCTAATCGCAATCACCACATCCCCCGCCCCGCCATAATTCATCAGCTGTTGCACGAAAATTTGGTCGTAAGCCAAATCATTCCCCACCGCCATCAGCCAACCCGCATTGTCCGTCAAGCTCAGCACCTTCAGCCGCTTCCGCGAAGGATCACGCAAATCCGCCTCCCGCAGCGTGCTTTTCCCCAAATCCTCCGCCATATGCGAAGCCGTCGTCCCCGACCCACCATTGCCAAAGATGTAGACAAATTTTCCATCTTGCCACGCTTTGTAGATCACGTCGGCCCACGCCTTCAAATCGGCGACCGAAGTCTTCCCAATTTCCTGTTGCAGGCGCGTGAGATAAGCGGGGGCATCGAGGGTTGCTCCGAGCATGTTTTCCATCTCCGAACTATCGAGCGAGGCTAGGTTTAGCTAGAAGGTTTAGCTAGAAGATTAACTTCACAACCGAAATCAGACGAGGGCGGGGGAGCAGAGCGAAAATGACCAAAGGCCGACTAGAAGCCTTCAGCGACGGCGTCCTCGCCATCATCTTGACCATCATGGTGCTCAGTTTTCAAACCCCCAAGTCGACGGACTTGCATGCCCTCCGCCCGCTTGTAGGCCCCTTCCTGGGTTACGTCCTTAGCTTCCTCTACGTCGGCGTTTACTGGAACAACCACCATCATCTGCTGGCCGCGAGTAGCCGAATCAACGGCGCCGTCCTCTGGGCCAACCTGCATCTGCTCTTTTGGCTCTCGCTTGTCCCCTTCGCCACGGGCTGGATGACCACCACCAACTACGCCTTCTGGCCCGTCGTCATCTACGGCATCCCACTCCTCGGCGCCGCATTCGCGTATTACCTCCTCACGCTTTGCTTGCTCCGAGCCAATGAAAAAGATTCCACCCTGGCCCAAGCGATCAACAACAGCTTCAAAGAAAAGATCTCGCTGACGATCTACGCACTCTCGATCGCGCTCGCCTTCTGGCATCCCTGGGCCGCCTGCGCAGGGTACTTCGTGGTGGCGTGTGTCTGGCTAATCCCCGACCGCCGCATCGAGCCGCGATTACACTGAGCCGTCGATTGGTAGAATCGACTGGAAGAATCGACTGGTACAGCTGTGCCACCAAGGTGTAGTCATGCCCAAACCCACCGCCACCGACGCCGACGTGATCCAACTCACCGACGAATTCACCTGGATGGGCGGCAACGCAGGCGCAATCGCTTCCCTGCTCGCCGAAAAACAATTCACCAAGCAGCACATCGAATCCGCCATCGCCAACGTCATGTCCCGCCACAGTTGCGTCAGCACCTATCACTCGGCACTGGAATGCGAAGCGGTTCTCCAGCGGGCGCTGCTCGATTTGTGAAGCGAGTCGCTAGGTAGTGGAATGACAAACCACCAAGGCGACAGAACCCCGAATTTCCCGCGAAACTCGGGGGTTCTGTCGCCCAGGGTTTTCAACGCGAAGGGACTCGACGGGTGGCGGGGGCGCTCTACCGAAGCCCCCGAGAAGCGTGCTCGGTTCCCCGGGGGCTTCCGCTTTGCGGTGCGCCCCCGCCACCCTTTCGAATTCCAATATCCGGCTCCAGTCGACCCTACGCCGCATTCAAATGAAACTCAATCGCAGGCGGCCGACCTCCGATCGTCGACCTCGCGTCCATCACGAGCGGATTCATGATCGTCGTGGTGTGCCCTCGCTTGAGTTTCGTGAGCATCGCCAGCAGCTGATTGACCTGCGACTCGCTCTTGCGGAACTTCTTCGGGCCGAGTCGCATGATGTCGCGGACCGTCGTCTTGCCGCCTTGCTCGCGAATCCAGTCTTCAAGCTCAAACGCTATTCGCTCCTCGGGCGTTGAACTCAGCAGTGCATAAACCCGCCTTGCCTCCTTGATGAACCACTTCGTCAGGCTGATCGCACTCGCCATCGTGGCCGCGTCGATCTGCGAAATGTCAAAGCCCTCTTCAGGCTCCTCCGCTTGCGCCCAGCGAACGTGATGCAAGATAAGAGCCAGCCTCAGCGGAATTTGCTCCGCCTTGGCGAGAAACGCCCGCCAGTCGCCGACCTCTTCGCACGCTTCCTCGTTGTGAGTATTGAAGAAGTCTCGATAGAGAGCATGAGCCTCGTCGGTGCGCCCAATGATCCAGGCGGTCTTGGCGCCGTCGGCATCGGTCGTCAGTTCGAGATCGAGCAATCGATCGACGACGTTCGCCCAACTCAAGTCGATCTGGTCGTCGAAATCATGGTCGCTCCAGCGTTTGGCCTTCATCGGCGGATGCACGACGAGGAACCTCGCCATCAGGCCTGATTCGCGTCGCTGCGAGTTCATCAGCTTCGCATAGACCGCCGGTTGGCAGGTTCCGATGATCGACAGCGCCATTGAGGGGACAAACACATGCTCGCGCTCCGTCTTGCGATCGACGGTTACCGAGTCGCCATCGAACGCGGAAAGGAAGAACGCCTCATCTCCGCCTCCCTTCGCCGCGTAGCGATCAAAACCGCCAAATAGCGCCGCCAGTTCATCGCGACCCAAAAGCAATCCCAGCGGATTATCGTGGGCGATCAAAGCGAGCGCCTCCGTCGTCGTATCGGCCACCAGCACGCGTCGTGGCGGCTTGGCAGCGAGGACGGGCTTGGCCTTATTGCTCTTCGTGCGGCCAGTTTGGTTCGCCTGGTCCGAATTCGTGACAGCGTCTTTGCTCGCATCGTCAGGCGCCGTCTGGCTCGCTGCCTGACCTACCGGAGCGGCCTTCGCTAACTGTAGCAGCGTCTCATAGCGATCATGTTCCTGCTTCGCACGGCGGCGTAACGGAGCGAGCGCCAATCGCATCGCGGGCGACTTGATCGTCCCGCTCTCGCCCAGCACGCAGCCCCACAGGATCGGCGGCGCGTGCCAGGATGACTTCGCTTGGAGCCGCCGCGAGCCGCCCAGAATGCCCGCACAAACGCACAGCGCAGGCAGGGCCAAACTCGCCGGATCGCAGCCGATCGCCTTCGCTCCTCGCTCGACAAACGATCGCAGGGCCTCGGGCAACTCTTTGGTGGGAAAGGGTGTATAGGTGAAGGTATTCATGAGAATGACTCCTGCATGGATGTTTCGATGGAAGCCCGGAGGCGCGATGCACAGAACGCGCCTGTGAGGATTTGAACAACCTCGCCGCGCCGTAAGAGGAGCAGCATGGGAATGGAAAACACTTCGTATCGAGCGGCGAGTTGCAACTCGGCGTCGATGTCGATGGTCACAAACGCAACGCGTCCAGCAAACTCCGCCGCCATCTTTTCCAGCAGCGGTCGAATGGCTCTGCAGGGAGGGCAATTCGCGGCATAGAAGTCGACGAGCACGGGAATCGGCGATTGAATCACGTCGCGCTCGAAAGTCGCGACGGTGACAGGAAGAAGAAGGCTCATGCGGCACGCCCCTTCCATACCGAGGGTCGCACCGTGCCCCGTTCATCGACCTTTCGAGCGTGCTCTTCTCGCGTCACCTTCACCCAGTGCAGGTGAGCGTGATAGGCGATGGCATTGTCGATGAGTTTGCGAACGATCGGACAGCGCCGCTGTTCATCGGATTCCACCGCCTCCAGCACCGCCGCCGCGAGACTCGCAGCCTCCAGTCCCAACAGCGGATACTTGCCAGGCGGCCAGATTTCGATCTCGCCTAAATCGAACTTCGCCAGCGCCGCTTTCGCCGCACGGGCCGCCCGAGCGATTGTCCCCATCACCTGGGGCAACTCGCGCTCAACGGAATCATCGCTGCCGAGCATGGCGATTTTGAACGTGGAAGGTTTTTGAGGTTGGGTGCTCATGAGTGGGCTCCTTGGTTCGCACGCGCCTTGGGCGGGATGATCTTCACTGGAAAAGGAGAGGTTGCGGAGACCGCGTCATAGAGGGCCAGTTCCACTCCTCGCTTGCGTGATTCGACCGGATCTCGTTCGGCAGCGCATTGGCTGACGAGTTCTACTTCCATGGCGCATGCGAATTCGCTCTCGTCACTTGCCGGGATGACCGCCATCACATATCCGGGGAAGTGGGGAAAATCACAGATCCAATAACCCTGCGTACACTTCGCGGGGAGCGGCGGGGCAATCCCCAGACCGAACTGCTGCGCACGTTCTGGATCAAACCCGAGTCGGAATTGCATGACGAAACTCCTGTGACAGAAACCAAAACGCCGTCGCGAAGAGCCGCGTCGGCCACAGGAGTATTTATTTCACGAGCGCATTACTTCGTCAAGATGTTATTAATACTTTTAAGTGAATTATTATTCGATGGACGGTGAGTCGGCGCTGCTGGGAACGACGTGGGCGACAGAACCTCCATATTTACGGGGATTTTGGGGGTTGTGTCGCCACGGGCTAAAGCGGCAGCAGGGTGCGAACAGCGCAGTGACCAGCACAGAAAAGCGGGCAGGGCGACAGAACCTCAGTATTTGCGGCGATTTTGGGGGTTGTGTCGCCCGGCAGTAAAGCAGATCATTCAAAATGAAGTAGGGTGCGGCGAGAACTAAACGCTTTGAGCGCGTAAGGAATTAATCACTCTTCTTGTGTTATCAGCCTGAAAAATTTGTCTCATAGCTTCTTTTAACTCACTTTCGTTTTGTACCTCACGAGTCTTCCAGTGTCGATTCTCCATATAAGTCACTCGCGCTGGAAAGAACTCCAGTGTGTGACGAACTGTTAGCACTTTGTATCGATAGTTGTTGACATGCGGGGCTACAATGCTGAAGGTTATTTCAAAATCCGCAAGTATGGTGGAAACCTTGACTTCGCCGGTCAGTATTCCCTTCGTTGCAGTTTCAAGTAGTGCTGCCTGTTCTTCCAGCATTTGTTTGGGAGAACGAAGCTCTCCGAAATCGTTAAGGTCTCCCCAAAGATTATCGGTCGACATAACTTGGCTCACTTTCAATCATTAGGTTTAGTAGAATTGGAAAATGGTCAGAAATTCGCTTATTAGGGCGACCAGATTTTTGTCGTAGTGTTGCGCCACCAATTCGAGTAATGATCTTTACTCCATCATCTTTGTAGTGCGTCAACAATTCTGGCCGAAGTAGAATGTGATCGAAAATGTGCCAGAAGTAGTTCACATGAGTTGAATTGCTGTAGTAGTACGTCCCTCTTGGCCGATTCTTCCTGTCATCAAACATTGACCACATTGGATTGTAAAAATACTTGTGATCTTCACCGTAAATCGATCTGCTGACTTTCTTGGCAATTTTCCTGTCCATAATTGCATGTAGGCCTCTAGCTCCCACCATGCCGGGCTCAAACGGATTCATGTTGAAATCGCCAATGACAACTGTACGAGAATGTCCTTGTTTTTGCTCAGCCAGCTTGATCGCATCCGAAAAACTAACGGCGATTTGTGTTTGACTGTGTTCCGACTGATATCTCTTACTCGGTAGATGTACGCCAGCGATCAGAATTGGCTTTACACCAGCTTGTCGATACTCGCGAATTGAGTAGTGATGGCCGTCATCGATTGGAGTTAAACTGCCATTTGTGAGCGTTGTTACAATGCTTAGTCGTTGGGAAAATCCAGAATCAGGCTGAAAGCGCTTTTCGCGAGGTCCAACCGATTTATTAAGTTGTTCAGCTAAATCATTGGAATCCTTATCGCATTCAGCAATGATTATCAGGTCGATATCTCGCTCATACGCCAAAATTGAGGTCAACGCAGTTAGGTTTTGTCGACCCCAATTCCAAAATAGCATTCGCAAGGCACCTTCTCCAACTGCTCCAGGTAGCTCAGGTGCTAATGTAGCTGGCATAGCAGTAGTCTGTAATATCCAAGAAAGCCGTGCAATGGACGAATGTCTTTTGCCTCGCTATTAGGCGACACAACCCCCGAAAACACGGGAAATACGCAGGTTCTGTCGCCCCGCCTTGTTTGCTTCGTACTCGTACTCGTGCTCGGGATTCGTGCTTGAGATTCGATGACCGAGCACGAATTACGAGTACGAATACCGAGTCGCAAGGAGACGAAACTCAGGGCGACACAACCCCCAAAATCTTCGAGAATGGCGAGGTTTTGTCGCCTAGTCGATTTCATCTGTGCGGTAGCGTCCCCATTTCCAGTTGGTCTCTTACCGTTGCCCAATAAGCGTGCGGCGACAACTTGGCAGATCGCCCAAATCGCGGTTGCTACCCCATCGAAATAAGGAGATAATCAGGGGAAGGCCTCGCCTTACCGGTCAGCAATTCCTCAGCCGGTCCCGCCTCCACTCGTTGCTCCACCGCTCATGCGAATCCTCGCGCCACTCCTGCTCGCTTCCCTCCTCGCGACCGCCTCGCGCGCCTCAGCAGTCGATTCCGGCGAACAGGTCTACAAACGCCTCTGCGCCAGTTGCCATGGCGAAAAGGGGGAAGGCACGCCCGACAATTACGCCAAGCCGCTTGCCGGCGATCGCTCCGTCAAGGAACTCTCCGCCTACATCGACAAGACGATGCCGCATGGCGAGCCCGACACCTGTAGCGCCGAGGAGTCCTCTGCGGTCGCCGAGTTCATCTACGATTCCTTCTACTCCCCCATCGCCCAGGCGCGAAATAGCCCCGCCCGGATCGAACTCTCCCGCCTCACTGTCCGCCAATATCAAAACGCCATCGCCGATCTAATCGGCTCCTTCCGCGAGGAGAATGGCTTTACCTCGGAACGAGGGCTTCATGGCAACTACTACAACTCGCGCAACATGCGGCACGACAAGCGGGTGATCGACCGCCGCGATTCGGTCGTCAACTTCAACTTCGGCGATAAGAGCCCCGAGAAGGACAAGATCGGCATCGAGGAATTCTCCGGAAAGTGGGAAGGCTCGCTATTAGCGCCTGAGACCTGCGAATATGAAATGATCCTCCGCACCGAAAATGGCGCGAAACTCTTTCTCAATGACAATGGCGAGCCACTGATCGATGCTTGGGTCCGCTCCGGCCCCGACAATGAGTTCAAGGCCTCGATCAAACTCCTCGGCGGGCGCATCTACCCGATCCGCGTCGAGTTCTTCAAGTTCAAAGAAAAGACCGCCTCGATTTCACTTCGCTGGAAGCTGCCTCATCGCGAAGCGGAAGTGGTTCCGAGCCGCTATCTGTTACCGAACGGCTCGCGAGAAACTTTCATTGTCACGACGCCCTTTCCACCAGACGACCGCAGCGTCGGCTACGAACGCGGCAGCGCAATCTCAAAGGCCTGGGACGCCGCCACGACCGACGCCGCGATCGAAACCGCCGAATACATCACGCCGCGTCTCCGAAATCTCTACGGCATCAAACTCGACGATGCCAATGCCAAAGACAAACTCCGCGAGTTCTGTCGCAAATTCACCGAGCGAGCTTTTCGTCATCCGTTGAGCGATGAGGAAGCCGCCTTCTATATCGATCGCGCTTTTGAGAATGCGCCCGACTTAGAAACGTCCGCCAAGCGATCGATTCTCTTAACGCTCAAGTCGCCGCGCTTCCTTTATCGCGAACCCGAAGCAAACCCAACGCCCTTCGACATCGCCTCCAAACTCTCCTTCACGATCTGGGACGCTCCGCCCGATCGCGAACTCTGGGAAGCCGCCGCCCAGAATAAACTCGCCACGCACGACCAAATCGCCTCCCAGGCGCAGCGCATGCTCCATAGCCCGCGCACCCGCGCCAAGCTTCGCGAGTTTTTTGAGAAGTGGCTCAAGCTCGATCATTTGACCGATGTCGCTAAGGACAACGCCAGCTATCCCGGTTTCACGCCCGAGATTATTAGCGACTTGCGAACGTCGCTGGACCTCTGGATCGATGAAATTGTCTGGAGCCAACGCCCCGACTACCGCCGCCTGTTCACCGAAGACTCTCTCCATCTCAATGGCCGGCTCGCCAGCTTTTATGGCATTGAAATGATGCCCGATTCCGATTTTCAACAGGTTCGTTATGAGCCCGAGCTTCGCGCCGGCGTTCTCACTCATCCTTATCTCCTCGCTGGCTTCGCCTACACGTCCTCAACCTCGCCCATCCATCGCGGCGTCTTCATCTCGCGCAGCA
>JBKJSI010000831.1:0-3314 GCA_046595915.1 Pirellulaceae bacterium | reverse complement strand
CCTCGCATTCGTCGATGCGAGGGTTTTATTGGTGTCTTTTTTACCGCTATCACCTTCGACTCCGCCGGCTACGTCTACGCCATTGGGGCGACACAATTTGATTGCGCCGGCCACGTTTTCTGGCGTTAGTCCTCCTGCGAGGATAAGTGGTACGTCGATGGAATCGCGAATTTCGCTAATCCATTGCCAGTTGGCGACTGCGCCCGATCCACCATAGACCGTCTCCGAGGCCTTCTTACCGGTAGCGGCGCCATCAATTAACAGGGCTGCGTAAAGTCCCCGGTCAGAACGAACGCGGTCGATTTCGGCGCGGAGCTCTTCGGGAGTTTCTGGGCAGCGAATGGCGCGAATGACCGGCTTTTTCAGTAGTTTTGCTTGCTTGAACCAGGCTTCATCTTCTTCGCCATGCACTTGAATGGCATCGAAGGAGATGATCGAGCACATTTCGCGCAACTTGTTGATCGGTGTGTTTACGAAGAGGCCCACTCGAAGGACTGCGGTTTTGGCGGCGTGGGAGATTTCTTGGGCCGCTTCCATTTCTATGTGGCGTTTGCTGCCAGGATAGAAATTGAGGCCGATGGCATCGGCGCGAGCGGCGATTGCCGCTGAGAGGTCGGTTAGGTCACGGATTCCACATATTTTGACTCGAAACACTATGGGGCTTTTTTTCTGTTAAGCGAAGTAGTCAAAAGAATCGTGTGCCGCGCTAGACGTTCAAGTCGGCAAATTCGATAGGACGATCAGATGGCAGGGTCCGCTATGCGCGCATTGTAGTGCTTGCGAGCGACCCGCGCGGCTCCAATGCCACAGAATCCAATCGAGAATCGGTGATTTTTATGGGTGGTAAACCCTGGATTGTCGCCATTTTGGCATGCATGGTCGTTGCGATGATCGGCGTCGTCTTCCTTCAGAAGGCTCCGGAGGGGTTTATTCTCTCGGGATTTTTGCGAATTGCGGACGATGAGCAGGACCGGCTTGAAGAGCTGTTGAGGAAGGAAGCGGCGGCCGAGCTAGCTGCGCAAAAAGATAAACCGATTGATCCCGCAACGATTGCGATTGTCAAATCGGGCAAAGATGGCTTGGAAAATGGCGTCGATGTCACGCTCCAAGCTCAGGGAAAGAATGCTCGATCGGCGATCGACTATCTTAATGAACTGATGGTGCGCTATGCACGGCGCGAAGGGCGCATCGATGAAATGGTGCAAACGAAGCTAGCGATCGCCGAGTCGGAGCGGAAACTGGCTGGGGCGGTGAAAGAGCAGCAGGTCACCACTGAGAAAATTGAGGCGACGGAAAAAGAAATTGCTCAACTTGAAAAGCGGGAGCGGGTAGAAGCGGAGCGAATTTCGCTGAAGCAGGCGGAAATGGATGCGGAGGCGGAGAGGAAAGTTGCGGCGCCGCAGCTGGTTGCGCCTGAGCTGCCTGAGGTTGCATTGGAGCCGGAGCGGAAGAGTGCGCCGATGGAACGAGAAATGGAGGTTCCAGAGGTGGAACCACCGCCGGCTCCGGTTGCTTCGGTAGTGAAGGATCGAAGAGTTGAACGACCTTCGCCTGCGATTGTGCCGGAAGTTGAGGAAGAGGCTCCGGTTTCCGAACCTCAAGTTTCCCTTTCCGAGGAAGAGCGCATTGAACTAGCTGATTACCTGAGGACTTTGAAAGGTGATCGGATGAGGCTGATTAGTGGGGGTCGACGCACGAACCATCCGAAAGTGCTCGACCTTGACCGCCTCATCAAAGACGTTGAGGCGAAACTGGCTCCGGGTGGCAATCGATCGGCGAATTCGCGAAAGGTGAACTACGAATCGGGCAGCCCCAAGTCGGGGGGAAGTGCGACGCTGACCGCGTTTCGGAATCAGCGAATGAAGCTTGAGAAGGAGCTTGCTTCCCTCATTCGGCGGCAAAAGCAGGCTGAGCAGACGCAACTCGCGATGAAGCAGGAATTGGTAACGCTGGTTGCCAAGCACAATCAACTTGATGCGGCGTTTAAGCCGGTGGTGCTGGCGCCGACGAAGATCGTTACTCAGATTGACGCGCCATTTCCTTACGCGCGATTGATTGGGACTTTGCTGGGGTCTCTGATTGCGGGCGCGGTGGGTTACTTTTTTGCGAAGCTTGGGGAGAGGCCACGAGTGCTGGCATCGATTTCGGAAGCGGAATCGATTTTGCGGATGCCGGTGCAGACGATTGAGAATCGGGTGCGGCGGAGAGTTGCTTAGTGGGTGGATTGCGAATGTAAGAGCCGTGTTATGAAAACAAACGGCTTAAGCGTTAGCAGAAATCGGCTATTCGCGCCGTTTGTTTTCAAAACACAGCCACACAGGACACACACGGCGAGTACCGATTACGAATACCGAGTAGGAGTACGAGTACAAGGAAGTGCGGAGGGAAAAGTGGGTTAGCCGCGCGAGCCGTATAATCGCACGATTTAGCCGCTGACCTTTCCAACTGGAGAAGTTGATTCGCATAAGCCGATGCGAGTTAAGAGCCGTTGATCAAATTGGTTGGGCATCGCCGTTGGCCTCTGGGCCATTGGCTTGAGGCTTGACTTCGATGATCGCGCTGCTGTGATAGCGTACCCACGGATGCCGCGAGACGGCTTCCGCACTCCAAGCGCGGAACGGGAACGGTAAGGCATGTACGAAGCGTTTTTCCATCTTGAGCGCCGCCCCTTTGTCGCTTCGCCGCGAACGGACCACTATTTTCCGGCTCGAAGCATTGAGCAGGCGCGGCAATCGCTAACGCGGTGCATTGCTCGCAGTGAGGGGCCCGGCGCCATAATCGGCCCCTCGGGGACCGGCAAGAGCCTTTTGTGCTTTGTGCTGGCGAAGCAATTTCGCGACAAAATGCGGGTCGCACTGGTACAGGGGGGGCGGCTGCGTTCGCGGAAATCGCTGCTGCAGAATATTCTGTTTGAGCTGAAGCAGCCCTTTCGCGGGATGGATGAAGATGAGCTGCGGTTGCAGCTCCTTGACTATCTCGAATCAAAAGATGGCAACCAGCGGCGGTTGCTGTTGATCGTCGACGATGCCCATTTGATTCGCGGACAAGTGCTGGCGGATATCGCGGCGCTGTGCGGGCATGTGCGTGACGGCGAGCCGGTGATTCAGTTTGTGCTGGCGGGCGGGTCGGCTTTTGAAGAGAAGCTAGCGCATCCTCGGCTGGAATCGCTGCAACAGCGGATGGCGGCACGGTGCTATTTGCAGGCGCTGAGCTATGATGAGACGGTTGCATTCATTAAGGCACAAATTGAGTTTTGCGGCGGGCAACTGGATCAGGTGATTGCGCCTGAGGCGGTGAATGCGCTTTATCGCGCT
>JBKJSI010000761.1:0-6069 GCA_046595915.1 Pirellulaceae bacterium | reverse complement strand
TCCTCGCCCATTTCTCCGATGGCCGAGTCGAGGACGCAACTTCATGGGCCAAGTACACCTCCGATAATCTCTCCGTCGCAACGGTTGGCGATCGCGGCGAAGTCCAAATCCAAAACTCCGGCGAAGCCGCGATCAAAGTCTGGTACCAAAACCTCAACGCCTTAGCCTTCGTCAGCGCCCCCTTCGATCGCGATGTCCCCGCCGAGTCCTATCTCATCGCGGAAGGCGGCAGCTTCATCGATGAACAAGTCAACGCCAAGCTCAAGTCACTCCAGATCGCCCCCTCGCCGCGCTGCGACGACGCAACCTTCATCCGCCGAGTCCATCTCGATGCAATCGGCATGCTCCCCACCGCCGACGAAGTGAAAACATTCCTGAGCGATACCCGCGCCGATAAACGCCGCCGCCTAGTCGACTCGCTTCTCGCCCGGTCAGAATTCGTCGACTATTGGTCCTACAAATGGTCCGACCTGTTGCTCGTCAACGGCTCGCAGCTCCGCCCGCCGGCTGTGAAGGCGTACTACACCTGGATTCGCGACAATGTGAAAGCGAATACTCCGTGGGACAAAATGATCGCTGACTTAGTAACCGCGAAAGGCAGCACGCTCACAAGCGGCGCCGCCAATTTCTATGCCTTGCACAAAGACCCCGAGACCACCGCCGAAACAATCGCCCAAGCCTTCATGGGCCTCTCGATTAACTGCGCCAAATGCCACAACCATCCACTCGAAAAATGGACCAACGACCAGTATTACGGCATGGCGAACCTTTTCTCGCGCGTTCGCACCAAGAACACCGGCGGCGTAGTCAAAGATGGCGACATCTTCGTCTTCAGCGATGTCCGCGGAGAATTGATCCAGCCCAGCAAAGGCAAGCCGCAGCCCCCGCGTCCGCTTGATGGCGAGCCACTGGAATATAGCTCCACCGTCGATCGCCGCGAGACGCTCGCGAAATGGCTCACCTCGCCCGAAAATCCCTACTTCGCCAAATCGATCGCCAATCGTATCTGGGCCAACTTCTTTGGCGTCGGCATCGTCGAAAAAGTCGATGACCTCCGCGTCACCAATCCCCCCAGCAACGCTGAGCTTTTAGACGCCGCCGCAAAGTACCTCGTCGAGCATCAGTTTGATCTCAAAGAATTGATGCGCGCGATCATGCTTTCTGAAACCTATCAGCGCAGTAGCGAAGCGACCGCCGGCAATGAAGTCGATGAGCGATTCTATTCGCACTACTATCCCCGCCGCCTCAAAGCGGAGATCCTGCTCGACGCCGTCTCACAAGTCACCGCCGCTCCAACCGAGTTCAAAGATCAACCCAAGGGCCAAAGGGCGCTTCAGCTCAACGATTCCGCCGTCGCCTCCTACTTCCTTCAAACCTTTGGCCGCCCCGACCGCATCATCACCTGCGAATGCGAACGCAGCGACGACCCCAGCATGACGCAAGTGCTCCATCTCTATAACGGCGACACGCTGAACCTAAAACTCCAGGCCAAAGACAATCGCCTCGATGCCTTACTGATAACCTACGCCGACGATGCTGCAATCATCGAAGACCTCTTCATCGAAGCATTGTCTCGAAAACCAACCGATTCCGAAAATGCCGCGCTTCTGGCCTCGCTCAAAGTCGAAAAACCCGAAGACCGCCGCGCAGCGCTAGAAGACCTTTATTGGAGCGTCCTAACCAGCCGCGAATTCCTGTTTCAGCATTAGTCTACTTGTAGGTCAGGCTCCCGCCTGACGATGTGTGCGTCAGGCGGGAGCCTGACCTACTTTGGCATCAGCACCGAGAAAATGAATCATGCGAATCGCCACCATTTTTCTGCTGACCTTCGCGCTGATTGCCATCTCGTTGCCACTCCAAGCCGATGACGCCATCGACTACACCAAGCAAGTCGAACCCATCCTCCGAAAATACTGCGTCGGCTGCCACGATGACGCGACCAAGGAAGGAAAGCTCTCGCTCGAAACCTACGATGCGCTCCTCGCCGGAGGAAAGCGCGGCGCCGCGCTCAACGTTTCCCAGCGAGAGCTAAGCCGCCTCATCCGCGTACTGAACGGCAAAGCCGAACCCAAAATGCCGCCCGAAGGCGAAGCCGCTCCCACCGCGGCGGAGATTGAAGTCCTCGAAAAATGGATCGCAGCCGGCGCCAAAGGCCCCTCCGGCAAATCAGCCGATGCCGGCGTGATGCTGGTGACGCCCAAAATTCCCCTCCTCGCGCCGATCAAAGAAACCATCCAGGCGATGGCGATCGCCCCCAGCGGAGATCGAATCGCCATCGCCCGCCACGGGCGCGTCGAGCTCCTCCAAGTCGCCGACCAGAAACCGCTCCACGCCATGGAAGCCGGCTGGCCGGTGAACGCCATCACCTTTAGCCGCGATGGAAAACTGCTGATCGTGGGCGGCGGCGAGCCAGGCCTCCAAGGCGAAGTGAAAGTATGGAACGCCGAAACTGCCGCGCTGCTGCACACGCTGCGCGGCCATCGCGATAGCGTTTACTCGGTCGCCATTGACGCCGCCGGAAAATACATCGCTTCTGGTTCTTACGATCACCAAATTCAACTCTGGGAAATTGGTAAACCGTCGCCGGTCGCCACGCTCTCTGGCCACAACGGCCCCGTGTTCGACATCGCCTTTCAAAACAGCGGAAAAATTCTCGCAAGCGTCAGCGGCGATCGCACCGTCAAGCTCTGGAGCATCCCCGAAGGAGCACGGCTTGATACGCTTCAAGAATCGACCAAAGAACTCTATACCCTCGCCATCGCGCCCGATGGCTCGCGAGTCTACGCCGCAGGCGTTGACAATCGCATTCGCGCCTGGAACATTTCCGCGGATGGCAAAGAGGGAACGAACAAACTCCTCATTTCACAGTTCGCCCACGAGGCCCCTGTGCTGCGGATTGCCGCCTCTCCAGACGGCCAATTCTTGATTTCAACCGGCGAAGACTACGCCGTCAAAGTCTGGGACGCAGCCACACTAACACTGCGAAAATCCCTGGGTAAACAATCCGAATGGGCCGCCGGAGTTGCCATTTCCGCCGACAATCAAGCCATCTTCGTCGGTTGCCTCAACGGTTCACTGAAACGCTTCGAAGTTCCGCCCGCGACCGAAAACACCTTTGCGAAAATCTCCCCACTCGCTGAGGCGCTAGAGCCCAAGCAATTTACAACGCCAGTGCCCGAGCCCGCCAAACTCACCGAAACCGAGCCCAATGACATCGCCGAACAAGCCACTCCGATCACGGGAATCGTCACCGTCGAAGGCGTAATCGGCAGCGCCGAAAAGAAACCCGATGTCGATTGCTACAAAATCGACTTGAAGCAAGGCGAGCAGTGGATCTTCGAAACCCGCGCGTCACGTATTAAGTCGCCGCTCGATAGCAAGCTCGAGGTACTCGACGCATCCGGCGCCCCCATCCAAAAGCTCCTGCTCCGCGCCGTTCGCGATTCCGAACTCGAGTTCCGCAGCGCCAATTCTGATCAACGCGGCATGCGCCTTAAATACTGGGAAGAGATCGACCTCGACCAGTTCGTCTACATGAATGGCGAAGTTGCTCGCATCTTCATGCAGCGCCGCGGTCCCGATGCCGATAGCCAGTTTTATCCCGAAGGCGGCGCGCGCATCACTTATTTTGGAAGCAGCCCCCGAGCCCACGCGCTCGGCGAGCCCGCCTATGTCGTCGTGCCTTATCCCGTCGGCACAGAAATGCCCGATAACGGCCTGCCAACCTTCCCCGTCTATTACGAAAACGACGACGACAGCCGCGATCGCGGCGCGGGCAGCGATTCAAAAATCATCTTCGAAGCCCCGCGCGATGGAACTTACATCGTCCGCGTTTCCGATGTCGGCGGCGCCTCTGGCGCGGACTTCAAATATGAACTGATCGTTCGCCGCCCCAAGCCCGATTTTCGCGCTAGTTTCAATTTGTCAAACGCAAGTTTACCCGCTGGCGGGGGCCGCGAATTCACCGTTTCAGTCCATCGCGACGATGAGTTTAGCGGCCCTGTCCATTTCGAAATTGAGAATCTGCCACCCGGGTTCTTCGCCAGCACGCCAATCGAAATCGAGCCCGGCCACTTCGAAGCTAAAGGCGCGCTCTTCGCCCATCCCGGTGCGAAGACGCCTACCGAAGAGGCGATCAAAGCGATCAAGATTCGAGCGACCTCCACCATCGTGGGCAGTCCCATCACCAAAGAAGTCGCTCCGCCCGCCAAAATCGAAGTCGGCGCTCCTGCGAAAGTGCAAATCTTTTTAGAACCCCTCGAAGCTGCGCAGCGCTGGCCCAACTGGCCCCCCGCCGCCGATTCCACCGACCTCACGTTCCCGCAGCCCTATGAACTCATGCTCGAACGCGGCAAACTCGTTCCCTTCAAACTACGCGTCATCCGCAACGGTTTCGATGACCGCATCGCCTTTGAAATTCAAAACCTCCCTCACGGCGTGATCGTTGATGACATCGGGCTCAGCGGCGTCCTAGTGAGAGAGAAAGAACTCGAACGCACCATCTACCTCGCAACCGCCAAAATGACCCGCCCCCAGCGCCGCCTCGCCTACGCCTTGGCCCAAATTGAAGGCAATCTCACCTCGATCCCCATCTGGGTAACTGCGCCTCCCGCACAAGACCTCGCTGAGACTTCATCTAAATCCCCGGCCGCAACCGCAGCCAAAT
Organism: Pirellulaceae bacterium; assembly: GCA_046595915.1. Taxonomy (GTDB): domain Bacteria; phylum Planctomycetota; class Planctomycetia; order Pirellulales; family Pirellulaceae; genus JBKJSI01. The sequence goes on along the minus strand of JBKJSI010000761.1, from coordinate 1,403 downwards.
AACCACTACTCGCACATTTTTTCGCAACAAGGAACCATCGAGTGAAAACAAAAATCCTCTTCGTATTCGCCATATTGCTTGGGACATCGCTACCCAGCATTTGCATGGCTCAGGCGCGGCTCCTCTTCGTGACGCAGAGCAAAGGCTTCGTCCACGGCAGCGTCAATCGCAAGGATCAAAAGCTCTCGCCATCGGAACTAGCCGTCACGAAGCTCGGCGTCGACACCGGTCTATTCCGCTGTGACGTCACTCAGGACTGCGCGAAGGACTTTACCAAGGAAAAACTCAAGAACTACGACATTGTCATGTTCTACACGACGGGCGACCTACCAATCGACAAAGAAACGCTCGACTACTTCTTCAACGATTGGCTTAAGCAAAAGGGCCATGGCTTCATCGGCGCCCATTCCGCCGCCGACACTTTTCACAACTATGAGCCCTACTGGGACATGATCGGCGGAACGTTCAATGGCCATCCTTGGAACGCGGGCGACAACGTCACCATCACCGTCCACGACAAATCCCACCCCGCCAGTAAGCCCTGGGGCGATGAGTTCGAAATCAAGGATGAAATCTATCAGTTCAAAAACTGGCAGCCCGAAAAAGTCCATGTGCTCATGAGCCTTAACATGGCCAAGACCAAGCTCAAAAAGCCCTATCACGTCCCCGTCCTGTGGGTGAAGGAGTATGGCGAAGGCAAAGCAATGCACATGAGCCTCGGCCACAACGAAGCCGTTTGGGAAAACCCAAAATACCTCGAATCGCTCGCGGGCGGCGTGAAGTGGATTCTGGGTAAGGAAGACGGAGATGCCAAGCCAAACCCTGAGGTCTCCAAAGAGCAAGAGACGAAAGCCAAAGCCGACTTCGAAGCCGCCGGCGGCAAATAGGCGATTGTCTGGTCACAAAACAAGTGACGAAATGTGTAAATCGTAAGTCACATGGCGCCGCCAACCTGGCCCCCAACCGCGCCCCCTTTCACCGTGAGGGGGCGCGTGGGGCATCCTAGGCCAGGTTGAGAAAACAAGCCCTTTTTCACCGGGCCCTGGGAGCGCCGTTGGCAGTCGTTGCGGCATTGCCCGAATTCGCCCGTCGACTAAAATCTCCCCTTTTCCGAAACCGACTTGACCGCCGCGCGATCTCCGCGCCCCAAGGGAACCGAACATGGAACGAACGCTCGTTTTGCTAAAGCCTGACTGTGTACAACGCCGGATGATGGGAAAAGTAGTCAGCCGCATTGAGGAAAAGGGCTTCAACATCATCGCGATGAAGATGCTCCAAGTGACGCCCGAACTGTCGAAGAAGCACTACGCGGAACACATCAGCAAACCGTTCTACGGCGGGCTCGAAGCGTTCATCACCGCCTCGCCGATTTTGGCGATGGTCGTGGAAGGCCTCGAAGTGGT
>JBKJSI010000747.1:0-12170 GCA_046595915.1 Pirellulaceae bacterium | reverse complement strand
GGAATCCCGCCCGGCATCTGCACGATCGAAAGCAGCGAATCGAGTCCCTGTAGCGCCCGACTCTGCACCGGCACGCCGAACACCGGCAAAACCGTTTGAGCGGCAACCATCCCCGGCAAGTGAGCCGCGCCGCCCGCGCCCGCGATGATCACTTCGAGCCCCTTCGTCTGTGCGGACTTAGCAAACTCGCACATCCAGTCGGGCGTGCGGTGGGCGGAAACGACCCAGCTTTCGTGCGGCACGCCGAATTCAGCGAGCGTTTCGGCCGCGTGTTTCATGGTTTCCCAGTCGGACTGGCTACCCATGATGACAGCGACGCGCGGGGAGGGGGGATTCATGGCGAGTTCCGGTGGGGGTGGAGGCCCCTATTTTGCGCGGGGTAGGACTGTCGGCAAGGCGTCGCGCGGAGGTGCGAGTCGCGCCAAATGCGCCGGCCGCGACAACTTTTCCGCCGCGGCTTGTCAATGAGCGGCAGAAACTCTCGCAATTTCACTTGACCCTTGGACGTACGACGTAGATTTCCGAGTCGCAGTCAGCTGGTTCCCTTAATTTGGGGGGCCGATCGCGGAATGCAGCAAAATCCGGCGTCGTTATGCAGCTTCTATTGCACCTCATCGAAACCGGCAAGCTTACCGCCGCGCAGTTCGTCGAACTGTGCGCCGCGCAAGCCGAGCGTCAAGAGACGGTGGGAAGCATCGCGCTGCGAACCAACATGCTGACGATCCGGCAGGTCTCGCAAATCTTGCGGGTGCAGTCGCTGGAAGACGCCCGCTTTGGCGACATCGCCGTGCGGATGGGTTTCTTGACCCGCCAGAAACTCACCACGTTGCTGCGGCTCCAACAGGATTACCGGCCAAGCCTGCGCGATCTGGCCGTCGAGTTTGGCTACGTGAGAGTGGATGCATTGGAAGCGGCCCAGGCCGACCTACGCCGCATTCACCGCGAACGAGAAATGGAAGCGATGAAGGCTTCCTTGTCGTCATGGCTTGGACACGCGCCAGAGGATGCCGAGCTGCCTGATGCACTGGCAGCCACCGATCACACCTCGTCCACTTCCGCGCCGAACATTTCGCTTGCTGCTGAAAATCGAACAAGGACAGAACTATGAGTTTGGAGTTTGATGACCTGATCGACGAATTCGTAACCGAGGCGCTCGAGCATCTCGGCGATGTCGAGTCGTTGTTGCTTTCGCTGGAGACCGCAGGCCCCGAAGTGGCAACGAAAGCGATTCAAAACGTATTCCGCGCAGTGCATTCCGTCAAAGGCGCAGCAGCGTTCCTTGGACTGACCAGGGTCAATGAACTAGCCCACTCCGCGGAAAATGTGCTCAACTTAATTCGCAACAACGAACTCGCACCGAATACGCAGATTATCGATGTGCTGCTGCGGTCGATCGATCAATTGCGCGGAATGGTATCGAATGCCCGCGAATCGAACACGGTGGAGGTGGCCGAACTGGTTCAGATTCTCGACAAGATCGCAAACCAGTCGTTAGAGTCCAATGGCGAGGAAGTGATCGCGCCCGAATTGGAATTGGCTGCACATCAAGCGGATGAGCAAGTTGCCGAATCGCCCGAGCCGGTTTCACAAATCGAGCTGCCTGCACAAACCGTTAAACCAACGAAAAGCACGCCCGAACCGATCGCCGCGCCAGTGGCGACTCCCAAGAGCAGCGCGGCGAGTGAATCTTCTAAGTCTCAGGCCGATGCAAACATTCGGGTGCCGGTGACAACGCTCGATCAGCTGATGAACCTCGCTGGTGAGCTGGTGCTGAGTCGAAATCGCCTCTTGCAGGCGGTCTCCACCAAGCAGAGCCATTTGCTCGAATCGATTTGCTCCGAGCTCGATCATGTGACGTGCGAACTGCAAGAAACGATCATGCGAACCCGCATGCAGCCGATTGGCAATGTGTTTTCGCGATTTACTCGCGTAGTACGAGATTTAAGTTCAAAACTCGGCAAGCAATGTGATCTTTTGATCGAAGGGCGCGAAGTCGAAGTCGATAAGTCGATTGCGGAAGCAATCGGCGATCCACTTTCGCATCTCGTGCGCAATTCGCTCGATCATGGCCTCGAAAAGCCCGAAGATCGACTGCGAAAAGGCAAAGTCGCATCGGGTCGAATCACGCTCGCGGCCTTTCATCGTGGCGGCAAAGTTTGCATCGAGATTCAAGATGACGGCGCGGGTATTCCCGTCGCCAAGATCAAGTCGAAAGCCGTTTCGCAGGGCTTGATCACCGAAGATCAAGCAGGCCGGATGTCGGACCGCGAGGCACTGCGGCTCATTTTCGCGCCTGGCTTTTCGACGGCGGCTCAGGTCACCGATGTGAGCGGTCGCGGCGTTGGCATGGATGTCGTGCGGACCAATATTGAAAAACTGGGCGGGTCAGTCGATATCGAAACTCGTGAAGGGAAAGGAACCACGATTCGGCTGATGCTACCTCTCACGTTGGCGATCGTGCCAGCGCTGATTATTGAAACGCAGGGCCGGCCTTTCGCCATTCCTCAGGCCAATGTTTGTGAACTGCTCCATATCAACGTTAAAGAGATTCCGGAACGGATTCAAAACATGAAGGGCGCGCAAGTACTGCGGCTCCGAGATTCGCTCTTGCCGCTCTTCCACTTGCGCCAGGGATTGGGGGCGATTGAAACCACGGAAATGGTTACCGTCGAAGAAGGAATCAAACGGCCCATTAGCGTGATCGTTGTCGAAGCAGGAATCGTGCGGTTTGGCCTGATGGTCGACCAGCTGCGAGACTCTGAAGAAATCGTCGTAAAGCCTTTGGGCCGACATCTCAAAAGTTGCAAAATGTTCGCCGGCGCCACGGTTTTGGGCGATGGAAATGTCGCCCTGATTCTTGATATTTCGGGACTCGCAACGCAACTCGATATTGCTCGGGCGGATTCTTCTTCGCAGTCGGAAGGCCTCGAAGAATATCTAACCAAGAGAAACGAAGACGAGCAAACGCTGCTGGTCTTTTCGAATCAGCCAGATGAAGTGTTCGCCGCGCCGATGGCGCTGGTTTCGCGGCTCGAGCGAGTTCGCTGCTCCCAAATCCAGCGAATTGCCGCTCAAGACCTGTTGCCCTACGGCAGGGGAACGCTACCGATCTTGCGGCTTGAAAATCTCATCAGCTGCGAATCTCCGCCGGAAGGCGAGTTCATATATGTCGTGGTCTTCAATTCCCAAGGACGAGAGGTAGGTCTCGTGGCGCCGAAGCTTTGGGACATTCGCAATGTGCCCGCCGAAATTGACGACAGCACGTTTCATGAGACAGGCGTCATCGGACATATCCTGCTTGAACAGAAGGCGGTTCGCATTCTCGACTTGCAGACACTAGCGCACAAAGCCTATCCGGAATGGGCCGCATCGAGAGCATCACGCGTCACCGTTGCGGCGGAATGCAGCGAACCGCTGACGATCATGGTTGCGGAGGACTCGAGTTTCTTCCGCCGCCACCTCACAACGATCCTAACGGATAACGGCTATCAGGTTGTCGAGGCTGAAGATGGTCAAGACGCGCTCGACCAATTAATTCAAGGAGAGACCTGGGTTGATTTGCTCGTTACCGATATCGAAATGCCTCGCATGACCGGGTTGGAGTTGACTCGTTGCGTGCGGCAGCAGCCGGGAATCAATGACATTCCAATCGTCGCCGTGACTTCGCTTGCCGGAGGAGAGGGGGTTGCCCGCGGGCGCGAATCGGGCGTTGAGGAATACCACATCAAAATGGATCGCGAGCAACTCGTCTCGGCGGTCGCGGGACTCTTGCGTAGCAAGCCGCGGACCGCGAAACGTCCCGAATTTGCTGGAGCCAACTCATGATTGCCACTGCCGAACCACGCCCTGCTTTTCGGGCTGTCGTCGATAACGAAGTGCAACTCGCGACGTTTTACGTCGGCGATCTCTTCGTGGGGATCGAAATTGAAAAGGTTCAGGAAATCAACCGCCGCACGGTGCTCGTACCCGCACCGGGTGCCCCGCCGCAAGTTCGTGGCGTCGTGAATTTGCGCGGTGAAGTGGTTACCGTGCTTGACCTTCGGTGGATTCTCGGATTGCCAACCGTTCCCGTGAGCGGACAAAGCAGAAACGTCGTAACGCAAGCGGAAGGCGAACTGGTTGGCCTGTTGGTCGATCGCGTCGCTGACATCATGTCAATCTCCAATTCGGCCATCGCTCCTGCGCCACCCAATCTGGATGTCGACAGTGAATTCGTTCGCGGTGTTTACCGGACCCAAAAGGAAATCTTGCTCGTTCTCAACCTTGAGCGAGTGCTTGCCTAAATCGGACTTTCCACGTCCTGCGAAGGACGCGGATCAAACTTTCGCAGCTTTTTCAACCAACCATGTTTTTCGGGGCAAAAGATCGTGACACTTAACATTCAGAAGAAACTCCTCCTCGTATCATTGGCGCTTGCGATAACGCCCATGATCGTGCTGTCGCTCGTGATGTATCGTGCGCAACAGGCAATTTCCGTCTCTTATGCGCAACAATGTCAAGCGACCGCCGCGCGACTTGCGGACACGGTTGATCGCAACCTATTTGAGCGTTACGGCGACGTTCAAGCATTTGGCGTGAACGACACGTTTTATGACAAAGAGCAGTGGTACAAAAAGGGCGAGGAGACCAAGGTGACTCGCGCCTTGAACTCCTATGTAGACCTCTATGACATCTACTATTTGACGATGCTGGTTGACCTCGAAGGCAAGGTCATCGCGGTCAATACCAAAGATCAAGATGGCCGACCCATTCGCAGCGAAACGCTTTACGCGAAGAATTTCTCGGGTGAGAAGTGGTTTGAAGATGTGAAGTCAGAGCGATTCTACAAGTCGCCTGAGTCGAGCCTAACCGGAACCGTCGTGGAAGATATTTATGTCGACGCGGACGTCAAGGCAGTTTACGGAGACGAAGGCCTGACGATTGGATTTTGTGCACCCGTGAAGGATTACGAAGGCAAGACGATTGCCTATTGGAAGAATTTCACCAAGTTTTCGATGGTCGAGGAAATCGCCGAAGCCGCCTATGCTCGGATGAAGGATATGGGCTTCTCGACGACCGACGTCACAATTTTTGACGCAAACGGAAACATTATTGTCGACCTGGCTCCGTCGCGGAGTGGAAGTGACAAGGTGAAAAGGGATATGAGTGTTGTCACTCAATTCTGTGCCAAGGGTAAAGGCAATGCGGCTGTGGATGAACTGCTTACCGGCAAGGCGGGTTCCATGGTCAATGCTGCCCATTGCCGAATTCCTGGTTTAAAACAAGTTGCTGGCTACGCTCCTTTCAAGGGATCGCTCGGTTTTGCCGGTATGAAGTGGTATGTCCTGGTCGGGGTCGAAAAACAAGAAATTCTTGCACCAATCTACCAAGCTCAGCAAGCGATAATGATTTGCATTGGCATCATCACGGTGCTTACTTGCGCGACGGCTTTCGTCTTTGCCCGAACAATCACCAAGCCAATCTATGCGACGGTGAAGCTGCTTGGTGAGATTGTTCAGTCGCAGGATTTGACCCGTCGACTTAACGATGTCCGCCGTGACGAAATGGGGCAGCTAGCGAGTTCCTTCAATCTGTTTATCGCGCGAATGCAATCGACCGTTCAACAGCTTGCAGGCAGTGCTTCGGTATTGACCTCGGCTTCGACTCAACTCTCCTCGACCGCCGAGGAACTGACCCAAGGCGCCTCGGAATCACGTAGCCAATCGGCCACGGTTTCCTCGGCCGCTGAAGAAATGTCGATCAACATGAAAAACATGGCCAGCTCGACGGAAAACATGTCCTCGGGCGTGCGAGTGGTTGCGTCTTCGGTCGAGCAGATGACTGCGACAATCGAAGAAATCGCCAAGAATGCCGAGACATCCGCCAGCGTTGCCGGTGAAGCCGCTCGATTGGCTGAGATCAGCAATCAGCGCATCGGTGAACTAGGCAGCGCTGCCGAAGAAATCGGCAAGGTGATCGACGTGATTCAAGATATCGCCGAGCAGACCAACTTGCTTGCTCTCAACGCGACGATTGAAGCCGCTCGAGCGGGTGAAGCGGGCAAGGGCTTCGCGGTCGTGGCGACCGAAGTGAAAGAGCTTGCCAAGCAAACCGCCGCCGCGACCGACGACATTCGTCGCCGCATCGAAGCGATCCAAGGCACCACCGGCCAAGCGGTCGAGAGCATTCGCTCGATCGGCGAAGTCATCAATCGCGTGAATACCGTTGCTCGTACGATCGCTTCGGCGGTCGAAGAGCAGAGCATCACGACCAAGGAAATCAGCAAGAGCATTACGCAAGCCGCGGAATCGGCTGATACGATCGCCCGCAGCGTTTCGGAATCGGCGGCCGCGAGCCAGGAAATTACCCACAGCATCGGCCGCGTCGATGCTGTTCTCCATCGCACGTCGAGCAATGCTCAGCAATCGCGCGAGTCGGGCGAAGACTTGCTCCGATTGGCGAACGAGATGCAAACGCTCGTGTCGCAATTCAAAGTGCAGAACAAGGACGACGGATATGCGACCAAAGCCTAGTTGCAGTCTGTAAGTTAGAATTACGAGCAAGCCAGGGTTTGCAAATGCGGCCCTGGCTTGCTCCTTCGGTACAGAATGCTGCTTCGAATTGCTCCTCGTGATATTGAGCTAATGGAATGTCCAGCGAAAAGCTCCGAGCCTTAGTCATTGATGACTCGGCGCTCTATCGAAAAGTCGTTCGCACGGTGCTCGAGGAGATTCCCGGCGTTGAAGTGATCGGCGCAGTGACGAATGGCCGCGTCGGCATTGAGACGGTCAAGCGCGAGTCGCCTGATTTCGTAACGCTCGACCTCGAAATGCCAGAACTCGATGGTCTGGGATTCTTGCGTGAAGCGCGAAACCTGCCCAAGCCGCCTTGCACGATCATGCTCAGTTCGCGAACCGCAGGCGGCGCGAAAATCACTACCGAAGCATTAGAACTCGGCGCCTTCGATTTTATCCTTAAGCCCGCCGCCTCTGATCTCGACACGAGCTTGACGCAAATCCGACAGCAACTCCTGCCCAAAGTGCAGGCATTTCTCTTCTCGCGATCGCATGGAAAGCCGCAAAAGAGCGAAGTCACCGTCAATCGCACGCCCCCGCCGCCCGTGGTAGCAAGCGAACGTTCCGCGTCGCCTCGTCGACTCGAGTTCCTCGCAATCGGCATCTCCACCGGCGGCCCCGCAGCCCTAGCCGAAATGTTGCCCAAGCTCCCCGCCAATTTTCCGCTGCCGATCCTCATCGTTCAACACATGCCGCCCATTTTCACCAAGAGCTTAGCCGAAGATCTCAATAGCAAGTGCCGTCTCAAGATTCGCGAAGCCCAGGGTGGCGAAACTCCCAAGCCAGGCGAAGTCTATTTCGCGCCAGGCGGTCGCCACATGAAGCTAGAAACGATCGGCCCCAACCGCGTCTTGCGAGTCACCGACGACCCCGCCGAGCGAAGTTGCCGACCCAGCGTCGACTATCTCTTCCGCTCCCTCGCTCACATCTGCGGGCGCAACAGCCTCGGCCTGATCATGACCGGCATGGGCGACGACGGCCTTCTCGGCTGTAAGCTCTTAAAACGCCAAGGCGCCATGATCTTGACCCAGTCGCGCGAAACCTGCGTTGTCTATGGCATGCCCAAGTGCATTGTCGAAGAAGGCTTGGCCGATGAAGTGATCGATCTTAAAGCTTTGCCCGAGCGATTGATGCAGATCGCGGCGCCGCAAGGAGTGCTGGCATGTCGGTAACGCCTCAAGAAGTCGATTCCGTCTTCAAGCTCATTCATGAGCTTTGCGGCATCTACATCGACAATTCGAAGTCTTACCTCGTCGAATCGCGTCTGGGCGAGCTCGTCCGCAGCCAAGGTTGCAAAAACTACGAAGAGCTCGTTCGCAAAGTCCGGCTCGGAACCGACTTGAGCCTGAAGACGAGCGTCATCGATGCGATGACGACGAATGAAACGCTCTTCTTCCGCGACGAATCGCCCTTCGATGCACTGAAATTCAAAGCACTGCCTGAAACGATCGATGCCCGTTCGAAGACCGCATTTCCGAAACGCCTACGAATCTGGTCGGCCGCTTGTAGCACGGGTCAAGAGCCTTATAGCATCGCGATGACGATCGCCGAGATGATTCCCGATTTCGCCAAATGGGATATTCAAATCGTCGGCACCGACATTTGCGACAAAGCGCTCAAACAAGCCAGTCGCGGCGAATACTCCGCCTTCGAAGTCGAACGCGGCATGAAGCCCGCGATGCTCGGTCGTTACTTTCAGAAAGTCGGCGCCGCCGCGTACAAAGTGCATGATGCACTGCGATCAATGTGCGTTTTCAAGCCATTCAACTTGACCGGCCCACTTACGGCGCTCGGGCAATTCGATATCGTCTTTTGCCGCAATGTCGTGATCTATTTCAATGCCGCCACGCGCCGCGAGGTCTTTCGCCGCATCGGCGAGATCATGTTGCCCGAGGGCTATCTCTTCGTGGGCGCTCAAGAAACGCTCGCCGACCTGGGCCCCAAATTTCAGCCGCACCATCATTGCCGCTCGACCTACTATCGGCCAAATCTAATGCAATCGACAACCGCCGCCGTGGTCCGAAGTCCCATCCCCGCAGCTAGCGCCCCAGGCGCCGCTCGCCCTCCCGTTCGCCGCTGAGTTGACGGCCAGTTCCGAGAACTACTTGCGGTCCTTAATCCCTGCCCCCAGCACCGGCTTATCATCTTCGGGATTGATCACCTTCGCTCTGCCCGTTGAGTGAACCCAAAGAAACGGCATTCCTGCTTCATCCATCCGCACTTCATGCGAGAGCCGTCTAGGCCCAAAGACCTTTTCCAATGTACGGGCGTACGAAAGTTTTTCTTCCGGCAGCGTGACAACATCTTTATCCGCATCAAACCGATTGCGAACCAGGGAATTGTGATCAAACAAAATCGGCGCTTCGAGCCGACCCTGAATCGCTTCGATCACGTCCCAAAAGGGAGTGTCATCAAACGCCACGGTCAGTTGCTCGCGATATCTTGGAATCGCGATATGCGGCGCCCGATTGCTGGGCCAGCCAATCGGCCAAGGTTCCTTCGTCTCGCGCACGTCGACCATGTTGATGACGATTTTCTTATCGGCGCCGACCGAAGGAAAGAAGACGAGCCCCAAAGGACGCAAGACCCCCGCCAGCGCGGTGCCGGCTGAAACACCTTTGAATTCATCAAGCACCGGCTGCTCAACGAGAATCGCCTTCTTGGCATCCGAACTCGCGACGGAACTACACCCTGTGCGCTTCAAGATTTCGAGAATCACTTCCTTCGAAGGCCGCGTCTTCGTTTCATCCTGAACGACGACCTGCAAAACCTTGTAGGTCTCGACAAGATCTTTGCTCCCCAAGCCAAACATTTTCGGCTTATCGAAAAGCGCACCATCGCCTTTCGTCTTCAGCGTGTCGAGAAACGCAATTAGCTTCGCCTTATCACCAAATCCAAACGTGCCGCCCGGAATCATCAGTTGACCGCGATCGGTGAGAATGCCCTTAATCTTGTATCGTGGATTCTCAGGCGTGCCGTAGTTGTCGAGCTTCTCCATCTCGCCCGCTTGGCCCGAACGCATACTCAGGCTCTCAACCGGAATCCCCTCCAGCATCTGCCCCCACTTTTGGGCCTCAATCGGAGAAAACCCCGGAGCAAAAAGAATTTCCAGTTCAACCGTGGCCTTGGCCTGCTGGGCTAGCGCAACGGTGTCGGGGCCAATGAGGGTTGCGCAGCTTAGAAAGAAGGCGAGGGCGAATCGCGGGAAAATGAGCCGGGGAATAGGCCTGAAAATGGGCATCGGCGGCTGGCTCCTGGCGGCGGGTCGGAATCGATTTAGCCGCAACTCCATTGTAGCTCTGCACCGCGCTTGCGGACATGAACTAAGCGGGCGAGAATGCCCCTCCCAGCGGCCCGCCTGTTGAGGCAGGCCCGCATAACCGGTTCATGAATTCCCGCCGAACGGAATATCCACCCCTCTCCTCGGAGTTATTCAAAAAATGTCGCGATTGGTTTCCCTCTTCACCGGACAATGGGCCGACCTCAAGCTGGAAGATATGGCCCGCAAGACCAAGGAATTTGGCTACTCGGGCATCGAACTCGCCTGTTGGGGCGATCACTTTGAAGTGCAAAAGGCGCTTAACGAACCGAATTACTGCAAGCAGAAGCGCGACCTCCTAGAGCGACACGGCCTGCGCTGCGAAGCGATCAGCGCCCACTTGGTCGGCCAAGCGGTCTGCGACATCATCGACGAACGCCACAAGCTGATCCTGCCCGATTACATTTGGGGCGACGGCAAACCTGATGGCGTCAACAAGCGGGCGATCCAAGAACTCAAGGACACCGCCAAAGCCGCCCAGAAATTTGGCGTCGAAGTCGTCAACGGCTTCACCGGCTCTAGCATTTGGCATTTGCTCTACTCCTTCCCGCCCGTCTCGCAAAAGATGGTTGACGACGGCTACAAGCTCTTCGCCGATCGCTTCAACCCGATCTTGGATGAGTTCAAGAAGTGCGGCGTCAAGTTCGCGCTCGAAGTCCATCCGACCGAAATCGCCTTCGACCTCTATTCCGCCGAAGCGGCGCTGAAGGCCGTTAATCATCGCGAAGAATTCGGCTTCAACTTCGACCCGAGCCATTTGCACTGGCAAGGCGTTGATCCGGTGGAGTTCATTCGCGCGTTCCCCGAGCGGATCTATCACGTCCATATCAAGGACGCGATCACCACACTCAATGGCCGCACCGGCATCCTCGCGAGCCATATCAACTTTGGCGATCCTCGTCGCGGCTGGGACTTCCGCAGCCCAGGTCGCGGGGCGATCAATTTCGAAGAAATCATTCGCGCCCTCAACCAAGTCGGTTACAAGGGCCCGCTCTCGGTCGAATGGGAAGACTCCGGCATGGATCGCGAATTCGGCGCCAAGGAAGCGTCCGGATTCGTGCGAAAGCTCGATTTCTCCGCCAGCGGCCGCGCATTCGATTCCGCATTTGACAAAGCCGAGCAATAATGAAAATGTTGGAGTCCCGGCTTCAGCCGGTCTTCGGAACTCGCTATCAACACGCACTTCCTTCCGCCTAAAGGCGGGACTCCAGCGAATCAATCGACCGCCGGCTCGTGGAAACAAATGACGCCAGGAAAACTTTATTCCCGTCGCAACGCGCTCCGCCAAGGCATGGCGCTGAGCGCCGGCGTTCTAGCTTGGTCGACCTTGGTTTCACAAGAAACTGTTGGCCAAGAATCAGAGGCCGTTCGCAAACTCGAACAAGCCCGCATCGATGTCATCACCAAAGCCCGCAAAGCCGTCATCAGCGTCTATGTGAAAGGCGGCAATGGCGGCGGCTCGGGCGTCGTGATCTCCGCCGATGGCTACGCGCTGACGAACTACCACGTCTACCGTCCCGTCGGCAACTTCATGAAGTGCGCCATGAATGATGGCAAACTTTATGACGCCATGATCGTCGGCCTCGATCCGACCGGCGATATCGCCCTCATTAAACTCCTCGGCCGAACCGACTTCCCCGTCGCGGCGCTAGCCAATTCCGACAAAGTCCGCGTCGGCGAAGGTTGTTTCGCCGTCGGCGATCCCTTCACGCTCGCCACGAATTTTCAGCACACCGTCACCAGCGGCATCGTCTCCGGCATTCACCGACAACAGCCCAAGTATCAAGGCGAAGCTCTGCTCGAGTATTGCGACGCGATTCAAACCGATGCCTCGATCAATCCCGGCAACTCCGGCGGACCGCTTTTCAGCGAAAAGGGCGAGGTGATCGGCATCAATGGCCTCATTTATTCCGAAAAACGACGCGGCGTGAACGCCGGCGTCGGTTACGCGATTTCGAGTAACCAAATCAAAAATTTCCTCGGCTGCCTGCGCGGCGGGCGCATCGTCGACCACGCCACCCTCGGCGCTTCCGCTGTCACCAATTCCGATGGCCAAGCCGAAGTCACCAATCAAGTCGCTAGCGCCGAAGTCACCCGCCGCGGACTCGAGTCAGGCGACCTCATCGAAAAACTGAACGGTCGAGCCCTTCGCTCCGCCAACGATCTCAAAAACGCGATCTTCATCCTGCCTAAAGGCTGGCGAGTCCCGCTGGAATATTCACGCAAAGGCGAATCGCTCTCACTGCTCGCGCGACTTCCCGGCATGCATCGCGATGTCTTCGAGTTCGCCATCGCGA
>JBKJSI010000482.1:0-9088 GCA_046595915.1 Pirellulaceae bacterium | reverse complement strand
CCAGCTTCACACCGGAGCTTACCGTATGCAGGCCAAGTTCCCGCTCTTAGAATGCCTCCACAACACAGTTCGGCGGAATGTCCCTGTCAACAAATCGGGAATGCAACGTGTGCCACTGGCTATGCCAGTGCTCTTCCAGCTTCACACCGGAGCTTACAGTATGCAGGCCGAGTTCCCACTCCTAAAATGCCCCCATAACACAGTTCGGCGGAGTGTCCCTGTCAACAGATCGGCAATGCAACGTGTGCCACTGGCTATGCCAGTGCTCTCCTAGCCTCACACTCGAGCATGTAGTTTGCAGACCAAGTTCTCAACCCTAAAATGCCCACATGCCAGAATCGGGCGGAGCCTCTCTGCCAACAAATCGGCAATGCAGTGTGTGCCACTGGCTATGCCAGTGCTCTTCCAGCTTCACAACCGAGCCTACAGTTTCAATCCAAGGTTCCAATCACAAAATGCCCACATGACCGGCACACAACCACACCGAAAGAAAGTCAAGCATTTCCAAATTGCGGGCCATCTTCATGAACTTACCTTCTCCTGTTATAGACGGCGGCCCCTGCTAACGAACGATGATTGGCGACAAAAACTTGCTCGTACGATCGATGCAGCCTGCGAGGAACAAGATTTCCAGCTCATCGCTTTTGTCTTCATGCCAGAGCATGTTCACCTGCTCGTTCGTCCCGATAGCCAGCAATCCAACATCAGCCTTCTGCTCGCAAGAATCAAGCAGCCATTTTCACTTCAAATCAAAGAGATCCTGATCGAGCATGGTTCGAAGCTGCTCCACACACTCACCGTCCAAGAACGTCCCGGCAAATATTGCTTTCGTTTTTGGCAAGAAGGACCGGGATTCGACAGGAACCTTTACAATCCAAAGTCAACGGAAGCAGCGATGGAGTACATTCACCTAAACCCAGTTCGTAGAAAACTCTGCCGTCAAGCTGTAGACTGGAAGTGGTCCAGCGCCCGATTCCTCCTGAACACTTCCACCGAGCCAGATTTGCCCACACTGCATCGGCTCCCGAGTGATTTCTTCGCGGAAGGGGGAACTCACTTTCCGCTCGACGAGTAATGACTTGTTGTGAAGGTGTCAACATCCTGGCAGTAGCCCGGGAAACACGCACTGGCAGAGCCAGTGGCACACCTTGCAATGCCACTTTGATGACAGTGCCACCCCGCCGAAAGCGGAAATTTGGCCATTGGTTTTTGAGGCGGCCTTCGTCCAACTGAAGAAAGAACGCGTTCCTAGCGGGCCTGGAGGATTTCCAGGAATTTGGGAGGGTACTTCGACCGAAGTTTGGACTGCAATTTTTGGCTCAGGCGGCGATTACAGCTCAACCGTAGGCAAGTCGGATAGTCAAATTGCAGCTGAAATCAATGCTGCTCTGCAAGCGGGCAAAATGGTAGTGCTGGGAACCAAGGATATTCTTCCCGCACATCAGTTGCCGATTCCACAACCGGATCTGTATGAAAAACAACTAACGAAAAATCACGCTTATCCAGTCCTGTGGAGTCAAGCCGGTGAGTTTGAGTTGCTCAATGTCCATTTCGGGACTAAGTTGGCAAGACTCCCGCAGTCACTGCTAAGCGAGCTTATCGACTCAATATACATATATTAATTAGGATAACGGGAAGTTACCGCGATGTACGCTAATCTTGAAGTAGTCATTTTTTTAGCGACTCTTGCTTTTCAAGCAGGCGGTCTAAGACCGTCTGACTTTGACGGCGAAACATTCCTGGGGCACGCACGCGGCGCTCGAGAAAATCCTTTAATAGGCTTCGCAGCGAGCAGCGAGACCGATGCCGTCTTTGATGGAAAATCTTACGGAGCAGGATTCATGCTGAAGGCGGTTGGCAACGACAACCCTCTGTTTCCTCGCGCAAAAGATGATCGATACTTCATTCGTTTTTTCAGGCTTCGAGAGGACGAACGGATTCGATGCCTTGATGGATTTTATCGTGTAACTCGGCAGTCAGTTCCGGAGCTTCAAATTGATAAGTCGTTGTCAAAAATCGCAAGCCCAGGGACTTACGTTATTCCGTTTGGGAGCGGGGGTTCATGCATGCTTCATGGAGTCGGCTTGGCTCCTGCTCAGGGAAAGTCACCAGGGGACATTGACGTCACTCTGACTTGGACTGAATCGAGCATCGCGGGTAAATTGCTGCCTAAAGCCTCAGAACCGGCGTTTACGGCAACTCAGACTGTTCGTGAAGGTGGAGTCCTTTCGGTAGGCGGTTACGCCCGAATCGTCCGCAAGATCAACTTCGGCGATAAAAAGACCGGCCTGCGACCTTACATAGAAATTGATCAGGTTCCCTTCACTCCCGAGCAAATTGCCGAGCACAAACTCAAGGAGAAAAAGCAGGCGGCGGAAATGGATGCGGCGGCAAAAGACGAGGCCAAGCCCAGCGCGAGCAAGAATGATATCAAAGACGCAAGCGCAAGCTCCAAAACAGACGACTCCCGAATTGTCTTTGATCTGGAGACGGCAGGGGGTGGCTGGGGTCGGATTGTCGAAGAAGGATTCGGTTATTCTGCAAGACTCGGCGGGCTGGCACTGTCAACAAAATGGCATTTGAATGTGTGCCACTGGCTATGCCAGTGCCGAAGTGCAGGAAGATCTAGCGACTCGATTTGAGTATAGGCAATTTTTGACAAGACGTGGCAGCGATCATGTGGCTCACCACAATCGTTAGCCAAATGAGCGGCTAAATCAAAACGGCCAAACTATCTTGATGGCCGCCACTTTTGGCAACCGCAATGACGAGCCTCCTCCGCAGCTAAAAAGTAAGTGACAAATTACGCACAATTGGCGCCACACTTACCCAATAATGAAAGATGCCAGGTCTAGGTACGCGCTCCCGGAGCCCATCCAATGTCGTTCAAACAAGCATCCAGACTTGCCATCTGCCAAGATAAGCCTCATTCCGACACCAAACTGCACCTGCAATCGCGCCCGATTCTTGCCACCAACTGCCACCATCGCCACCAACCCCGAGTGCTTGCCAACGTTGCCACCATTGCCACCAACTCTCCGCCCCAACGCCCAACTTGACCATCGAACTTGACCACGCTCCCTGAGTGTGGCCAAGTTGGGCCGATTGGGCCACTTCGCGAAAACAAGCCATTTCTTCATCTCGCCTGACAAAAGCCTCGCTTGATCCAACAATGTCCAATCGGGATACTAGGAGGCGACCGATTTACGCCCGAATTGACGGCTCGGGCGCTCGCGCGGCCTCCCTCGCACGACGCAAACCCCCGCGCCTACCCACTTTAACGATCCGCCGCTTGCCCACACTGCTTGCGCCACGCAGCGCGGCAAGCCCCCGCTTGCCGCCACCAGAGCCCTTCATGATCCCGTTTGACTACGAACAACGCACCCGCTTCGTCTACGGCCCCAATCGCATCGACGAACTCGGCGCCCTCGGCAAAGAATTGTCCGCAACGCGGGCGCTCCTCTGCACCGACCCCGGCATCGTCAAAGCGGGCCACACCCAGCGGGCCGTCAAATCCCTCGCCCAAGCCGGCATTGCGGTCGAGGTCTTCGATGGCATCCGCGAAAATCCCGACACTGCCGACGTCGACCAGGCGCTCTCCGTCGCCAAAGCCTTCTCCCCCAACCTGCTCATCGGCCTCGGCGGCGGCAGCTCGATGGACTGCGCGAAAGGGGTCAACTTCCTCTTCACCAACGGCGGGCAGATCAAAGACTACTGGGGCGTCGGCAAAGCAACCAAGCCGATGCTCCCGATGATCGCCGCGCCGACCACCGCCGGCACCGGCAGCGAAGCCCAATCGTTCGCGCTGATCTCCGACGCCGAGACGCACGTAAAAATGGCCTGCGGCGACAAGAAAGCCGCCTGCCGCATCGCGATCCTCGACCCCACACTCACCGTTTCGCAGCCCAAGCGAGTCACCGCCCTCACCGGCATCGATGCCATCGCCCACGCCATCGAAACCTATGTCACCCGCCCCCGCAACGCCGTCTCCCTCGCCTTCAGCCGCGAAGCCTGGACGCTCCTCTCCGAAAATTTTGAAAAAGTGCTCGCCGCGCCGGACGACCTCGCCGCCCGAGGCGAAATGCAACTCGGCGCCTGCTTCGCGGGCATGGCGATCGAAAACTCGATGCTCGGCGCGACACACGCACTCGCCAACCCGCTCACCGCCGACTACGACGTGCCGCACGGCCAGGCGATCGCGATCATGCTCCCCCACGTCGTCCGCTTCAACGGCCGCCAGGTCGCCCGCTGGTACGCCGAACTCAGCATCCCCGGCGAAGGCCCGCTCGCTGGCGGCTCCGAAGCTGACCACGTCGAAAAGCTGGCCCAGTTCCTCGAAAAAATCGTCCGCGAATCAGGCCTCGTGACACGACTCGCCGACAGCGGCGTCGAGAGCACCCAAATCGAAAAACTAGCCGAAGACGCGGGCAAGCAGTGGACCGCCAAATTCAACCCCCGCGAAGCCGCCACCACCGACTTCGCCGCGATGTACCGCAGCGCGTTTTGATGCCCGCGCGTTGTGAGCAGAGCGGTTGAGTATGATAAAGTCTGCGACCTAGCGGCGATTCGTGCATCTAATTCATGGCGCCGCCCCGACGAGCAAAGGTATCGACTTGAAATCTCGCCCGCTACTCGCCGCCGCAATCAGTTTGCTCTTCACCGCGCCGCTGGGCGCGATGGATATCGTGCGTTTCAAAGATGGTGAGAAAGAGCGCCGGGTAGTTGGAAAAATTTTGGTCGAAGCCGACGATGGCGGCATGATGCTCAAGGGCCGCGACACCCGCATCTGGGTCGTGCAGCCTGCAGACCTGATCGAAAAGGAAAAAAACGACGAGCCTTACGCGGTGCTCCCGAAGGCGGAACTCGAAAGGGCCCTGCTCACGGAACTCGGCGCCGGCTTCCAAACGCTCACGACCGACAACTACGTGATCGTCTATAACACCTCGAAGCCCTACGCCCGTTGGTGCGGGCAACTCTTCGAGCGGCTCCATAGCGCGTACTACAAATACTGGAAAGAGCGCGGCTTCGAGCTCACCCCGCCCGAGGCGCCGCTCGTGGCCGTCGTGTTCGAAAGCAAAGACACCTACACGAAGTACGCCGCACCGGAACTCGGCGACGCAGGCTCGGTCATTGGTTATTACAGCCTCAAGTCGAACCGCGTGGCAATGTATGACCTGAGCGAAACCGAATCACGCATCCCGGACGACGCAAAAGCGGTTGCGAAAATCAATAGTTTCATCCTCGCGCGGCCCGATGCCGAGCGAACCGTCGCGACCATTGTTCATGAGGCCACTCATCAACTCGTATTGAATTCGGGATTGCAAACACGCTATGCCCCGATTCCGCTGTGGAACAGCGAGGGCCTGGCCGTCTTTTTTGAAACACCGAACGCGAAGTCCAACACGGGCTGGAGCCAGATTGGCTTACGTAATGATCTCAGGCTCGTCCAGTTCCGCGACTATCAAGCGAAGCGACGCGGGCCCGATTCGTTACTCACGTTGATCGCGACCGATGACCGCGTCCGCGACCCTCGGCTCGCCAACGACGCGTACGCCGAAGCCTGGGCTTTCACCTTTTACGCGCTTCGCGAGAAGAAAAAAGAATATGTCGCCTACATGAAGTCGCTGCAAAAAATCGAAGCCCTCGGCGCCGACTCGCGCGAAGCACGGCTCAAGACCTTTCGTGAAGCGTTCGGCGAAGATCTCGAAAAACTCGACGATTCGTTCCTCAAATACATGCGCAAACAAAAACTGCCGGGCGAATGAACATGGCGCGATGCGGATTCCTGGTTTTTGCCCTCCTTTCCGCCTCGGCTTGCAGTCGTCCCGTGAGTGACCTTGCCGAAAACAAAGCCATTGGCGCCGAGCCGATCGTAACGCAGACTCGAATCCCCAGCGCGGAGGGACAAGCGACTTCGCCTGAGCTTTTGCTTGCCGACGCGGACTACAGTTTGCTCTTCATCGGCAACAGCCACACCGGGATGCATCAGTTGCCGCTCTTGGTGCGAAAAATGATCGAACACCAGCACCCCGGTAAGACCGTGATGACGAATTTTGTACCCTGTGGGTTCCTTGAAGACGCCGCGAACAACCCAGCGTGCATCGCGGAAATCAAAACTCGCCCTTGGAAGCACGTAATCCTTCAGGCGCAGAAAATCAGCATGAGCGGCAAATACAACTACTCGCGCAAAGAAGGCATCGAGCTGGCGAAGTTCGCGAAGGAGAATGGCGCGGCAGCAATTTACTATCCCGAGTGGGGACTCAAAGGCGTCGCGGGCGATGGCGAGCGGCAGCTGAAGGTTTACGTCGAAATGGCGAAGGAGAGTGAGGTGAGTGTCGCGCCGGTGTCGCGGGCGTGGGATCTGGCGCTGGAGAAACAGCCGAAACTCGAGCTGCATAGTCCGGATGGAAATCATCAGTCGGCCGTCGGCGCGTTTTTGACTGCGTGCGTTCTGTATGGGCAGATCACCGGCGAGAGTCCGCTCGCGCTGGCTAAGTATCCTTACGTGTCAGCCAATGAAGCGACGCGAAAGTTCTTGGTGGAGCAGGCGGATGCGGCGCTTCGCGAGCAGAAGGAGAAGGCTGAGAAAGAGAAGAGCAAGGATAAGGCGCCGGCGACTAAATCTCCTTGAGCAAAAGCTCGACGGCCTCGTCGACTTTTTTCATGCCTTGGAAGCGGTAACGGATCACGCCGCGGTGGTCGAGCAAAATCACCGTGGGCCAAAACTCGATTCCCCATTGGCGGGCGATCGGGCCGCGGGTGCTGCCTTCGTCGAAGTAGGAGGGCCAGGTGAGGCCTTCGGCCTTCGCGAGTTTCACGGCGGTTTCGGGCTCCGTGTCGCTGTTGACGCCTAAGAGCGTGACCGGCTTCGCGGCGTATTTCTTTGCGAGCTCTTTTTCGGCGGGGAACTGTTCGCGGCAGATCGGGCACCAGGCGCCCCAGAAGATCATCACGACCACTTTGCCTCGGAAGGACGTAAGCGCGAGCTTCTCGCCGTTGATGCCTTCGCCGCTCACCTCGGGCGCGCGGGTGCCGAGGGCGTTGCGCTGCAATAAATCGAGGCGGGCTTTTGCTAATTCGCGCAGGTCGTTCTCGCCGGACTTCACGGGCTCTTTGATTGCCGCGAGCGTGGTCAGATGTTGCATCGCGATTTGCTGGGCGGCGGCGACTTTGGTGACTTCGAGCGGATCAATCTCGACGGCGGCGGCCAGTTGTCGCTTTGCTTGGCTCCAGAGCGCGGCGCCGCGGACGGATGCGAGCGGGCTTTTCTTGACGAGGCTCGCGAGAATCGTGTCGGCGTCGGACCACTCGGTTTCACCGATGGGAATGCAGAGTTCAGCCCACGCGGGCGAGTCGGGCGTGCGTTCGAGCAAGAGGCGGATTGCGCCTGCGGCTTGGGCGCCGAGGGGGCGGTCTTCGCAGAGGGCGAGTAGGGCTTCGGTTGATCGCGGGTCGGTCGCGTTTTTCTTGGCCCAGCGGTAGAGGCGGTCGCCGAGGCGGAAGAGGTTGGTCTTGTCGTCGATCGTCCGCTCAGAAGTCTTTTTCGCAGCGAGTTCGCGGAATGATTTCAACGTGTCGTCGAGCTCGTCCGCGCTGCAGGCGATCGGAAACAGTAGTAGAAGCGAACAAGCGGCTAAGAAGGGTCGGCACATGGGCGGGGTTGGCCTTGGCGGATCGCGGTGGGGTGTGTTGCCACTATTGTAGAGCGGAATTCCTCGCGCGCGGGGGCAAATTTGGCTCAAAAGTCGGGCCTGCCCCGTTGGATTTACGCGATGGGGCCGCCAAGATATTGCTCCCCGGCGCCCAGACCTACCGCCGCCGGTGTTCCACTCCCACCAGGAATGACCTCAATGACGAAACCTCTCAATATCGGCATGATCGGCTACGGCTTCATGGGCCGGGCGCACTCGAATGCTTATAGCCAGGTGAGCCACTTTTTTGATCTGCCTTACAAGCCGGTGCTGAAGGCGATTTGTGCCCGCGATGGTGAGAAGGCGAAGGCGTTTGCCGATCAATGGGGTTACGAATCGGTTGAAGTCGATTGGCGGAAGCTGATTGCCCGGAAGGATATCGACGCGGTTGATATTTGCACGCCCAATAACATGCACAAAGAGATCGCGATCGCCGCCGCGCAAGCGGGGAAGATGATTCTCTGCGAGAAGCCGCTGGCGATGAACACGGCGGATGGCGAGGAGATGTGCGCGGCGGTCGAGAAGGCGGGCGTCGCGAATATCGTTTGGTACAACTATCGCCGCGTGCCGGCCGTGACGCTCGCGAAGCAACTGATCGACGAGGGGCGGCTCGGCAAGATCTTTCACTACCGGGCGAACTTTTTGCAGGACTGGACGATTAGCGCGGACCTGCCACAAGGCGGCGCCGGGCTCTGGCGGCTCGATGCGGCAGCGGCGGGGTCGGGTGTGACGGGTGACCTGCTCGCACACTGCATCGATACGGCGATCTGGCTCAATGGCGGAATCGCAGATGTCACGGCGATGACCGAGACCTTTATCAAGGAACGCACGCACACCGCGACCGGCAAGGTCGAGAAGGTTAGCATCGATGACGCGTGCGCGTTCCTGTGCCATTTCAGCAATGGCTCGCTGGGTCTGTTTGAGTCGACGCGATACGCCCGAGGGCATAAGGCGCTCTACACGTTTGAGATCAATGGCGAGAAGGCGTCGATCAAGTGGGATCTGCACGACCTGCATCGGCTCGAGTTCTTTGACTACAAGGACGAGGGCAAGCTGCGCGGGTGGCGGAGTATTCACGTGACCGATGCGGGCGGCGATCATCCTTATATGGACAAGTGGTGGGTGCCGGGCCTGGCTATCGGCTATGACGCCTCGTTCACGCACCAAGTCAAGGATTTTCTAGAAGGACTCGGCAGCGGCAAGCCAGCGGGACCGACGTTCCGCGATGCACTCGAGACGCAGAAGATCTGCGACGCGGTGCTATCAAGCGCGGCGAGCGGCAAGTGGACGAAGGTTGGGTAATTTGGCGGAAGCCGCTTGATTGACGTGTTTAGTCGCCGGCTCCGGTTGGGGCTGGCGGAGGAAGAAGTTGGTGGCGGCGGTGGCGGGCGCACGGT
>JBKJSI010000050.1:0-5737 GCA_046595915.1 Pirellulaceae bacterium | reverse complement strand
ACGAATGCCGCAGTTCTCAGATTTTGAATGGTAAAGGTGTGAACTAGGCTGCTTCCGACTGCTGTTGATGCGTAGAGAGTGTCGTCGATGGTCGAAGGAGTTGAATCGCCATCAGCGATGGTCGTAGGTGAGCTTCCCCCGAGAACATTCACCAGATTGATTCCAGTGCTACCGTCTGTCGCAGACGCAACGGCCCAAGTGCGAGTCATTGGATAGGTATTGGAGCCAGGTGAGTAAGAGCCAGTTGCTACAATCACTTGCCCGTCTGAAGGGCTGATTGGGATAAGCGTACTCGGTGGTGTCGCTAAGTACTTTCCGCCGGAATAGAGATCGTTGATCGGTAGCTGATACCCTGTCGTTGTCGGATTAACGGCGCTAACCGCTCCACCGCGTAACGTTCCAAAAAAGACTGCGTCAACAGGAACTGTTGTCGAGGTTACGCTAGTTGCGGTTCCCATAAAAACTGCAATACCATCCGCATCGCTGCCTCCATTTCCAAACACGCCTTCTGGATCACCGCCATTTACTTTATATCCGAGTAAGCTACCAGCATTTTGAGGTGGATCACCAATTGGAACCTCACCGGCAACGCAGTCATCCAAGAACTTGGTGCCTGATTTCACAATTAATGAACCGCCAACATAGATCACTTGCCCGGCGGAAACCGAGCCGGAATTTAGATTAAAGCCGTAAGTGACAAACTTCCCTTCTGCCCAGCCGTTGGACGTTACGGCACCATTTTTAGTCACGATCAGACTATATGGCGTCGTAGTGAAGTTGATTGCTTTGGTTGCAACCAGTTCGACGTATTCCAAATTGGTGTCTTCCCCACCAAACTGCGTTCCATTTGGATTCGCCAAAAACTCCGAAATGAGTAAATCCCCCGCCGCCAAAACCTTCCGACTCTCCAGCCCTTCCAAAAACAGCGAACGCTTTCGCGAATTTCGATGAGATCGCTGCGATGCACGAACACCAACCCGCTTCGCTTTGCGAAACATTCCTACGAACTTGCTAACAAAACTCATTTTCCGCCTCGAAAATAAATGCTGAATAATGCTGAATGATGTATTGCGGTGGGCGTCGCCATGGGGGTAGGCAACGGAGTAAAGGAGGGCTCAACGAACCGGTTCGAAACTTCTGAAGATTTCAAAAGTCCTAATCATCGTAATTATGACGGACACGAATGGGAATCCTTTTGCAAACGGATTTTTCAATACCATTTCGCATGTCGGTTAACCGCTACGAGTCGCCTAACTTCACGCACCACAAACACACTATGACGTGCAGTGTACGCACGAAAATTGCATGATAACAATTTCGTAATATTCAGTATACGAGCCATTCGCCCGTTTAAACAAGCGTTTTGTGGCGGCAGCTCACTCGCAAGCCACCGCCAGACGTCTAATATGCCGCCTAGCCTTCGCTTGCTTTCAACTTCGCCTTCACCGCTTTTCCGCCCTTTTCCTTCTTCTCTTGCCTCTCTGGAGCCTTCTTTTCCGGCTCTATTGCAGCAGGCGGTTTCACCTCCGGCGCCTTCGCATCGGGCGCTTTCATGCCTGGCACAACAGGCCCCTCCGCAACCGGCGGCTTGCCGCCAGCCTCCTCTTTGGCGGGATCAATTCCGGTATCGGCAAGCAAATATCCCGCCCACCAAAACGGATGTTTAGCCGCCAACGTTTTCGTGACTTTCGTTTCGTCTAATCGCGGTTCGCGAATCGGATTGATATCCGCTTGGCCCACAATCTCGATGCTCCGTCGCCAAGCCGCGCTGGCGGTGGAGCTTGGCAACTCTTGCAAAAACTCTCGGCTCAGGTCGATCGACATCTGCCCGCCGGTCCGCCAACGGCTCATCAGCACGGTGCGTGCGCCGGAGCCCATCATGCCGGTGAGGGCGAAAAAGATTTCGTCGCCACTGGCATTAGCTTTGAGCCCCGATGCGGCGGGCGTATGAACCCCGGTAAAGACAACCTGCTCCGGTCCGCCAACGGGATACGCGAGCCAATCGCCAATGACGTTTCCCGTGCGACTCTTGTCCATCACCATCGGTCGCCAGAGAAGGCCCGCGGCAAGTTCTTGTGAATCATCGAGAACGACCAGACGATCTGCGATGGCCGAGACCATTGCCGATGGTCCCGGTAGCGGGCTCGTGAGTCGCTCGGCGGTTGGCACCGATTTCTTGAAACGATCAAAAACTGCGTCACTCAGCGTGTCCTCATCTTTGGGGTTCATTCTTCCAACCGAGACTAGGGTTCTACCGAGCTCGCCCGGCTTGCGCGGGTCGGGGAAGGCGAGGCCCACGGTGGGTGCATAGCGAATGCGATAGCGCTCGATGAGTGTCTTCTCCGCATCGCGCTTGCCATCGATCAGCATTTCAAAGGGCAAATACCAGAGAAAACCATCGGGCACGATGACGATTTCCTTCACATCGCGCCAAATTTCATCAGAGCGCTGTTGTCCTTTCATGAGTTGTGCAAATAGGTCCGTCGCCGTTTCCCGCCAGGCGTCGGAGAGGAGCACTTCCTCCTTCACCTTGGCATTAGGACCGACATTGCCAATGGACCTAAGCAAAACGCCAACCACCGCGCGAACCGCCGCCGGTTTGCTCACCATCCAAACGTCGGTGTAATTGCTGCGAATTGCATTAGCGTGAACGCCTTCGGAAGAAACAAAAAAGTGCAAAACCAGCGTGTCAGGTGCAATTCCCTTTTGAAAGGCTGCTTGATCCCAAATGACCGGCGGAAATCCCGCTTCGGCGCCTTCTCGCAAGATGGCGGTCCGCGAAAGGATCGCTTCCTGGTTTGCACTCACTTCGGCGAGCGAAACCATCGCCTTGGTAACCGCCTCGCGGTCTTTTTCATCGGTCATCGATCGCAGTCGCAGTTCCGTCGCGAGGCCCTCGGCCGATTTCGCTAAGTTGACCAGCTGCGGATTTCGAGTGAGAAAATCCTTGCGCCACTCGATTTGCCGAGCATTTAGCCATTCCTCGGGGCCGTTTAGCAAAAATCGCAGAGACATGATTTTGCCCGCCATCGGCATTAGCTGATTGAAGCGCACCCGTCGCGAAAGATCAGCAATTTGCAGCGCCGACTTATCGTCACCCATCGCTGCAGCAGCCAAATACCAGCGATTAAATCGCGGCAACTGCGGAGAAGTCCAAAACGCCATCGTTTCCAGCGGCACAAGTCGCCACTCCGCCGCCGTTGGCTCATGGAGCAACTCGCCATACAGATCAAGCGCGGCCTGCTGCCGCACCGCGCCCGAAACCACCATTTGATCCGCTGTCGCCGCTTGAAATAGACGCAGCGAAACTTTCTGCTGATGGGCAACCGCTGCGGTAAGTGCGACGAGCGAAGTAGCGCCATCGCCTTGCGCAATGACCGATCGCGCGGCCTCATATTTCTGCCGGGCGCCGATCTGACCAACCATGAATTGCTTTCGGCCAAAACCATTTCCAACCTGACCAAGCAGGTTGCCGCCAGTTGCCGCACTGCCAAATTCATTTTGAAGCTCCGCCGTGCAGATGCGCAGCGAAGCACGCAGTTGCGCCGAACCAAAGCGATCAGCCCAAGCGAGCGCCAAAGGTAATGCGGCCGGCATCACGGAGTCTCGCAGACCGATATGCGCAATCGTGCCATAGCGAAATGCCTCTTCAAGCTCATCAAATTGCTCAAAGTAGGCAGCGGGAAAAGTCGCTTCGAAACAAGCCGATTCCGCTTCGCCATAGGCGCCCGCATCGAGCAGGAGCTTGCCCATCTCGAGCCAGGCCGTGGCGGAAAGCGGATGATCGACGCCGCCAATCACCGCGCCGGCGCGTAATTCCGCGAGCGCTTCATCCTTCCGACCTTCGCCCGCCATCGCGAGCCCAGACAGAATTTTGATCCAACCTTGGGGCCAAGATCCATCGGGAACATTTGGCCGCGCCAGCGCACCGCTCATGTCGCGAAAGAGAGTGTCATATTTGGAACAAGGACCAAGTAGCTCACGTCGGCGTCGCAGCGAGATCGCCGTGCATCGCAAAACTTCATCGACTCGCACGCCAATGGCGGTGGGCTGACTAATGATGGCCGCCGTGGCGCCGCCTGTCTGGCCGGTGACCGGCGTCACGCTCACATTTTGCATCATCACGTTGTAGCGACGCGGAAAATCTCCGATCACCACCGTGCGTTTGCTTGGTCCCCAGGAGGGCGCATTTCGCGGAATCCGGCTGATCGAAGCGATCGAAGGTGGAAAGGTCGCTGAGCTGAGCCAATCGGGATAAGCGAGATAGATCTGTAACGCCGCAGTGTGAGCAGCAAGGGAATCTTGATACTCACCTAGCTGATAAAGGCATTCACCCACCATCGTGTAATAGCAAAGGCTATCGACCCAATAGACGCCGCCGAAGTTGAGGCTCGATTTCTGACCTTGGCGAAAACTCTTGACGGCTTCGAGGACGTCACCTTCCCAGTAATCAATCCGCGCGGCGTCGTAGTCTTCGCGAGGCACTGTGCCTTGGCTAAAGGCATTGCCCGACGTCGCCAAAATTCCCGCCGCCATAAGCAACAGCGACGCAATCGTTGGAGTAACGCGGCGCGACAAGTCTGAGCATTGCATAAGGAAACCCAGCCGCTGCGATGGAAAGAAACGTCTCAATCGACGTTGTTGGCGAACCCCTCTATCTTACCCGCGTCATGCTAGCGATGCGCCAAGCTGGCGCGCCCCAGCCCTCGATTTAGCCCGGTGAACGCTCAGTCTTGGCCCGAAGAGCCAATTGGACCGCAAATCCGTCAAAGTCCAGCAGGGGTTGCGACGATAACAAGCGTAACGAAGGGTCCGAATGTTGCGCCAGCGCCGATTTTGTCGGCACGGAGCGGCTGTTGTGGACCAGGGGCGCAGTAGGAATCCAGGGAGCGGGCGAACATGAAGACTGTCGCGAAAAAGACGTTGCTCACCAAAGCGGTTCTCTCCTTGGGACTCGTCTGCATTGCCGCCTCGACCGGCTGCCAGGTCGATGTTGGCGGACAAATCCTTCCCAGCCCTTATTATTTCGATCAAGACATCGCCTACTTCCCGAAGGGCCCGGAATTCAAGCTCCAGCGTGAAGCCTCGGCGCTGAAGAAATACAAAGAAGAACAAGACGCCGCCGCCGAGCGATAGTCTTTCAAACATTGAGCTAGAACATAGATTATTTGTGTGCCACTGCTGGCTTGCCCAGCAGTGTTCCTGCAATCGCGATTGGCTTTAGGCCGACGCCCAGTCACGAAACGACGGGTGGCGGGGGCGCACCGCGCAGCGGAAGCCCCCGAGCTGCGGCCAAAATCTTGTGGAAGTTGCACAATCAGTGCTTCACGCAACCCGGCCAACCTTACGCAACTGCCGCCCAGTCACGAAACGAAGTGATCTCCAAGTCGCTCAATAACTTGGCGACTTCCTCGGCCTCGGGTCGCCGAAGCGGATCTTTCGCCAGCATTCGGCGAAGCAGCGCCGCCAAATAGAACGGCGCATCAGCGACAAAGCTCCGCAAATCGGGAATCGGCGCGAGCTGATGCATCGCCGCAAGTTCCTCTGCATTACCAGCCAAAAACGGCGGGCGCTTCGCTAGCAGTTCAAAGAGCGTCGCGCCAAGTGAATAAATATCGCTGCCGCACTGGGCTTCTGAACCAGGTCGAAACTGCTCTGGTGCAGCATAAGCAGGCTCGACCGCCAGTTCCTCGCCTCGCGCGAGGGCGCCAATCGCTAATGCCGAGCCCAGGCCAAT
>JBKJSI010000012.1:0-4537 GCA_046595915.1 Pirellulaceae bacterium | reverse complement strand
CGTTGCCGCCGTGGCCATTGAGGAAGAGGATTTTCTCGAAGCCCGCGCTGAGAAAGGAACGGAGCATTGCCTTAATGAGATCAATGTAGAGGCGATAGGGAACGGAAACGGTCCCGGGGAAATCGAGATGATGATCAGAAGCGCCAACCCAAAGCGTGGGGGTCAAAAGAATTTGGTCCCCAAGAGTTTCATGCACCCGCCGGGCGACTTCGGAAACGAGCATCGTGTCGGTGAGGAGGGGGAGGTGATGGCCATGTTGTTCGAGGGAGGCGATGGGACAGACGACGACCTTGGAACTTTTGTCGAGGCTGTCGATGTCGATCCAGCGGAGGTGGCCGTAATGCATGGGAGGTCTTTGCGGTCATGGTGGGCGGGATTGCGGCTACGCCAAATGCAAGGGCGTGTGCCGAGGCGGAATCGCATCATATCAGCAACGTGGGCGCTGGTGAGACGTGGGCCGGTTTGAGTTGCTCGCTGCGCGATTCGCGATTTACTCGACGAAACGTGATAGCTCTTGGCGAAGGCGCTTGAGGACTCGACTCTTGGCTTTGATAACGGCGTTGAGAGAAAGCTTGAGTGCTTCGGCCGTTTCTTTGGGTGAGCGGCCTTCGAGGACTTGCATTTCGAAGGCGCGCCAGGTGGCTGGCTCGAAATCGATTTTGGCGGCCCGCATTGCGCGAGAGGCAAAGTATTCATCATGTTCGCGGTCGAAGAGGGCGGATAGTACGCTTTCCGGATTGCAGACATCCTCGAGCGGGATTAAGCATACCGGGCCGGGATGTTCGCGGAAGTATTTTTTGATTTGATTGGCAAGAATGGCGCGAAGCCAGCCGCGAAATGCGCCTGCGTGGGCGTGTTCGAATTCACAGACGCGACGAGCAACGACGATCAGCACTTCTTGGACAAGATCTTCCCGGTCGGAGGGAGGAATGCCGGCTCTTGGGGTCCATTTTGTTAGTAGCGGTCCGTAGGCTTCCGACAAATGGCGCCAGTCATCGCCGGAGGGCGACTTGGTGAGCTTCTGGAGCCAGGTGAGGGAGGTGTCCATTAGTTCTTACTTGGCCCCCTCGATCGTGGGTACATTCCAGAAATTTATCTGGCCGGTCACCGTGCAGGAGGCGATCAACTTTCCATCGGGGGAAATTGCGAGTCCTTCGAGCAAGCCCTTTACGCCGGTTAGAGTGTAAAGCACCCTTCCCGATTGGGGGTCGCTGATATCAATCAGCGATTCGCCGCCGGTAACGATTCGACCATCGGGCAACCAACGCATTCGATAGTGGGCCCAGTCGACGCCTCGTCGAGACAGGAATTGGCTTTTTTGCTGGAGCGTGCCGAGGTCATAAATGGTTACTCTGCCGTTTCGCTGAATCACGGCAAGCTGAGAAGTGGGTTTGCTGGCGGCGATGTCAAAATACTGAGCATCACTATTCTTGTTTACGAGTATTTTGTCATTATCAAGGTCGACGATTTGAAATAAGGCATCTTGACTCATCGCCAAGCGATGGCCATCTGGCAGCCAGGCAAGATTCCAGGCTGCCTTGCCATTGCCGTCGTAGGTTTTGAGAAGCTCGCGAGTCTTGGCATTCCAAACGCGAACTTTGCCGGAACCGTGGCAGGCGGCGATCAGGGTTTCATCGTCACTCATGCAGGAATCGAGCACATTGTCGAATCCCACGGAGGGTATTTCAAAGAGCACCTTGGCAGTCACCCCATCCCAAGCCTTCACGCCACTGCGATGATTGGTCAACAGCTTGGTTTCGTTGTCGAAAGGTTGCACCGCCCTAACGGTTGCATCACCATTCATTTTTACCGGATGAGGCAGTACCGCTATCCTCTTGTTTGCATCAACATCCCATACCTCGGCAGTAGCATTGCCTCGGCCTAGAAATAGCCGCTTGCCATCCGCGGAGAACTTCATGTTGATAATCCAAACGCCATCATCAAGAAAAGTCTGCGCCTTCTCGACGGTCGCGATGGTCGAAATGTTCGGACTTGGTTCGTTGGGAATCCAAATCGAGCGGAATTGCTGAGCGCCACCGATGTCGCTCGAAAGGATGGCGAGCGGCCTTAACTTTTTCGAGCGGAGAGACTTAGCAGCAGTCTCAAAAGCAGCTCGATTGGAATGCGACTCATAAGTCCAATCGAGATCTTTCGGGTTCGCGGCCAGGCAGAGGGCATAATTGACTTCCGCACCAAAACCCATTTCCGAGAGAACGATCGGTCGAAGCCCTATTTTTTTCGCTTCAGCCAGTTTTGCGTTAAGTGAGGCCTCATCGAGATCGAGGAACCATTCCCATTGCGGCGTCGTAGCCCTCGCCAAGAGGAAGCCGATGGGGCGATCCGCTCTGCCGAAGCCGGTGTCCTTGCCATCTAGGTAGAGATGGATGGGCCAGTAGCCATCTCTTCGCAGCTCGACCATTTTGCTTTCGATCAGTTCCTGTGGTCCTCCGTGCGTAACAAAGTCGAGGTTATCTTTGATCCACAAATGGTGTCGCGCAATCTTGTCTCCATTTTGATAGATGCAGTTATCGCGCAGGGCCCATTTTGCCGCCAACATTTCCTTGAAATCGACCTCCGAATCTTTCCCGGTCACGTTGAGGTCGTAATGGACTTTAAATGACTTGGCTTCGGCTTCGCGAACGGCGAGCAGATTGAAGCGAGGCGGAGTTGTTCCGCGCACGTAAGTGATTTTGCAAGGGCGAAATCCCTCGCCCAAGTTATTGACTTCTCGACTCAGTTCATCCTGATTCAAGTTCAGTCGTATTGTGAAATCATTAATTGCGAACCAAGGATCGATCGTTTGCGGTCGAGTTGGCTCCAATCCTGGTTGATTCGGAACGCTCTCTGCGGTGGGCTTCGATCGGACGATCGTCGCGATCGTTTTGTCGCCGCGTTTGAGCGTGACTTGCTCCAGATCTAATTTGAGAGCGGAGT
The DNA here is from genome assembly GCA_046595915.1 of Pirellulaceae bacterium. GTDB lineage: Bacteria > Planctomycetota > Planctomycetia > Pirellulales > Pirellulaceae > JBKJSI01. The sequence goes on along the minus strand of JBKJSI010000012.1, from coordinate 1,603 downwards.
TTTCTGGCTTGAGTCGAAGGTCGTAGGTTCCCGAGCGAAGCTCCAGTTTTTCATTGGTGGCTTTGTCGAGAATGGCGATGACCTTACCATTCTTCTCGATCACGACCTGAACCTCTTCGTCGAAAGTGGTAATGACCAGTTCGCCGAAGTCGGTTTGGATGCGATAGACCGCGAAGGCACCCAGCAGTGCAAATAACGCGAACAGTGCTAGGGCAACCGTGGTGAAATTCTTGAAACGACTCTTCGGCGGCAGCAGCAGGGGAGAAATGACCGGCTTGCAGGAGTCAAGCTTTGGTATCTCAACTTGGAGGGCGCAGAAGGGCGCCAATGCATCGGCGACCTCGTTTGCAGCTGCGTAACGAAGCTCGGGTTGCTTGGCTAGCATCTTGGAAAGGACTAGCCACAGCGAATCTGGAATCATGCTCGGGCGATTTGGCTCGCGCCAACGATGGTCGTCTAGTTTTCCGAGAGTGGAATTGCCAGAAAAGGGAGGCGCGCCTGCCAGGAGGTGATAGAGCGTGCAGCCAAGACTATAGATATCGCTACGGGCGTCTGCGCTGCGAGGGTCAAGCGCTTGCTCGGGGGAAACATAGTCAGGCGTACCCATGACCATATTTTCGCCGGTCAAATCGCTTTGCCCGGCAAGCGGAGAAACCAGGCCCAGATCGAGGAGTTTTACTTGCCCCGAAGTCGATTCGATCAGATTGGCTGGTTTGACATCGCGATGAATAAGGCCAGCCGAGTGCGCGTGCGCCAGTCCCAGTGCGACGTCGCGGGCGGCGCGACAGGCGTGAGCAACGGTGAACGGTCCTTCGGCGAGTAACTCGGCGAGTGTTTTGCCTTCGATATACTCCGTGACAAGAAAGCTTGCGCCAGGAGAAGTTTCGGCGTCAAGCGCGGAGACCACATTGACGTGGCTGAGTTTGGCCGCAGCGTGCATTTCGCGGCGCAAGCGTTCCGCTGCACCGGGTTTGGATAAGAATTCAGGATGAATGCTCTTGATCGCGACGAGTCGATTGAGCAGCAAATGTTCGGCCAGCCAGACAGTTCCCATGCCGCCGCGACCTAAGATGCGAATCACGCGATAGCGCGGGTGATTGAGCAGTGCGTCGGGAATCTCCACGTCAGAAGTGAGCGGCGCCATTCCCAAAGCGTCGGTGTCATGTGACGCGGCGCTCGAGAAAACCGTATCAATGACGGGACTGGCGTCTTGTTCCAACAATGTTCTTTTTGAAGCTTCAGAGAGCAATTGAATGAGGGGATCGTGTATTTCCAAGGCGCCGGCCTGCTCAACGCATTCACTGCAATGCTCGAGGTGTCCGCAGACGGTCTCAAAATCGGCGTCGGAGAGGCCGCCGATCAGGTAGGCCTCTAAATGCTCGCGAAGTGGATGGCTTTTGGTGTTTGACATACGGCCCTTCCTAGAGCACTAAGAAGCTATCCGGAAAATCTGCTCTTGGCGCAAGCCTAATCCTTGTGGCATGTCGCGTGCTTTTCAGGGCCTCATGCTAGCAGGATGCTCGCGATGTCTACTTTGGCACGGAAGTCGTATTCGACCGATCTCAGCGACGCTCAATGGGCGATCTTGGAGCCGCTCATTCCG
>JBKJSI010000720.1:0-4075 GCA_046595915.1 Pirellulaceae bacterium | reverse complement strand
CCATTCACAACCCGAAGCGTAAGCGAGGAATCCAATCCTCATCCTGTTCATCCTGTCAAAAAATTCGAGAAGCAAAACAAACCTCTGACGCATGAACACTCCCTCCTCCCTATTCTTCGAACTAACCCACCCCGCGCGGCTAATCTGCCTCCTCGCGCTCCCGGTGCTGCTCTATTTCTTCTATCGCAGCCTCGTCGATTTCCCCAAATGGCAAACGCGTCTCTCCCTCGCCCTCCGCTCCCTCATCATCATCCTGCTCGTCCTCGCCATCTCCGGCCTCACGCTCTTAAAACCCACCAGCGAAAAATTCGTGATCTTCGCCGTCGATGAAAGCACCAGCATCGGCGCCGATTCCAAAAAGAAAGCCGAAGAATTCCTCGCCGCCGCCCTCAAAGACGCCCCCGCCCAGCGATTCGCCATTCTCCCTTTCAGCAGCGACCCCGGAAAACTCCGCGATAAGTTCGCCGTCGAACCAACCACCGAAGACAAAACAAAAACCGAAACGCCTTCCGTCATCGCCCCACAAGTCGCAACCAAAGGCACCAACCTCGAAGCCGCGATCGAAAGCGCCGCTGGCTCTCTGCCTCCCGGTCACGTCCCCAGCATCGTGATGCTCACCGACGGCAATCAAACCAGCGGCGACGCCCTCCGCGCCGCGCTCCGTTCTCGCGCCCCCATCTCCACCGTCGCCCTCCCAACCCGCACCGAGCCCGAAGTCCAAGTCTCCGCCGTCAAACTTCCCGCCCAAGTCCGCCAAGGTGAACCCTTCTTCGTCGAAGTCGTCGTCGACTCCAATCACGACGACGAAGGCGTGATCCAAGTCTTCCGCGGCCCGCATCAAGTCGTCAGCGAAAAGCGCCCGCTCAAAAAAGGGGAGAACCGCTTCCGCTTCCAGCAAACGGTCACCAGTGAGCGCCTCGCCAATTACTCCGCCCGCATCTCCGGCCTCAAGTCCGATACGCTCGTCGATAACAACGCCGATGAAGGCCTCGTCTTCGCTTCCGGAAAGCCCCGCGTCCTTATCGTCGACAGCGATCCAAAGCTCATTCGCGAACTCGCTGCAGCGCTCGAGCAAGAAGACATCCAAGTTGATGTCCGCCCACCAACCGGCATGCCCGAAACGCTAGCCGATCTTCAAAACTACGAGATGCTCATCCTCTCCAATGTCCCCGCCACGTCACTGACGCAGCGCCAAATGGAAGTCGCTCGCACCTACGTTCAAGACCTCGGCGGCGGCTTCGCGATGCTCGGCGGCGAACAATCCTTCGGCCTCGGCGGCTACTACAAATCAGTCCTCGAAGACATCCTCCCCGTCCGCAGCGATTTCGAAAAGGAAAAAGAAAAGCCCTCGCTCGGCATGGTCCTCGTCATCGACAAATCGGGCTCGATGTCCGGCGACAAACTCGAAATGGCCAAATCCGCCGCCCGCAGCGCCGTCGAACTCCTCGGCAATAGCGATCAAGTCTGCGTCATCGCCTTTGATGGCGAGCCCTATGTCATCGCCGAGATGCAATCCGCCGCCAACAAAGAGCAAATCAGCGGCGAAATCGCCCGCATTGATATCGGCGGCGGCACCGTGATGTTCCCCGCGATGGAACAAGCCTACGAAACACTCAAAACCACGCCCGCCAAGATCAAACACATGATCGTCCTCACCGACGGCGTTTCCACCCCCGGAGATTTCGTCGGACTCGCCAACCAAATGTCCGGCGAAAAAATCACTTGCTCCACCGTCGCCGTCGGCAGCGATTGCGATACCGAACTCCTCGAAGAAATCGCCCGCACCGGCAACGGCCGCTACTACCTCGCCGAAGACCCCGCCTCCATCCCGCAAATCTTCGCCAAAGAAACCGTCACCGCCAGCAAGAGCGCCATCGACGAACAACCCTTCATCCCGCAAGTGATCCGCTCGACCCTCACCTTCGCCGACCTCGATCTCGCCAACGCCCCCTTCCTCCTCGGCTACGTCATGACGCGCCCCAAGCCGACCTGCGAAGTGATCCTCGCCACCGAAAAAGGCGACCCACTCCTCGTCTGGTGGCGCTATGGCCTCGGCATGACCGTCGCCTTCACCAGCGACGCCAAAAGCCGCTGGGCCGCCGAGTGGCTCTCCTGGCCCGGCTATTCCAAGTTCTGGGCACAACTCGTCCGTCAATGCATGCGCAAAAGCGACGCCAAAGGAGTCGCCGTCGAAATCGCCCAACACGCCGGCAAAGCCACCATCTCCCTCGACGCCGTCGACGCCAATGGCCGCTTCACCAACCAAGCCGAAACCGAAATGACGATCATCGACCCGCAACTCGGTTCGAAAAAACTACCCCTCCGCCAAACCGCCCCCGGTCGCTACGTCGCCGAGTTCGACACCCCCAGCTCCGGCTCCTACCACGTCGAACTAACCCAAAAACAGGGCGGCCAAACCCTCTTCCAACAATCCCGCGGCCTCTCCGTCGGCTACAGCGAAGAGCTCCGCCTCAAGCCGCCCAATGAAGACCTCCTCAAACAAATCTCCGCCAGCTCCGGCGGAAAGTTTGGCCTAAATCCCGAAGACTCCTTCAAATCCGACGGGCGCACCGTCTCCCAACCCACCCCCCTCTGGCCCTACCTAGCCCTAGCCGCAACGATCCTATTAGTCCTAGACGTAGCCCTCCGCCGCATCGACCTAACCACCATCCTCCGCCGCAAACCCCGGCCCGCAACGCCAGCCACAACTTCCGCTGTCACCCCCACCCGCCAAGCCGGTTAGCCGCGACGCAACGTGGAGCGCGGGCCCACACCACCACTCCCGCCCGTTCCTGAGAACCGCACCTCACTCATCTTGGACGGATGACCACAAATATTTGCGCCAGACGCAGGATGGAATTCTCTGAACGGGCGAGGCGGCGGTAAAATGAGCGGCAAAACATCGGTATGACTTCGGTTCGCATGAATTCACGACGAGGTGATTTACGAAGAAGTTACAGCTTCGTCGCAGAAAATAGCTATCATCCAAATCGTTTCGCTGCGACCTGCTCTTTTGATTTCCAAAGCAAAGGGCCTCCCATGAAGACCCCAGTTTTGTGCATCGCTATTCTGCTTGCGCTCGGATCGTTTTCCTCAGCGGCTGATCCAACCGAAGATCAATTCCAAAAGATGTTGCAAGTGATGTATGGCCTTCCGAAGTCTCCGAACGACACACAGCTCGAGCAACTGAAGACGCTGATCGACGAAGGCGCCGATGTGAACGCGGCCATCGGTTTTGATCGCATGCCCCGGGTGGGCGAGACCTGGGCGGACCTCCGGCCCACCAACTGGCCACTCGACGTTGCCGTGCAGCACGCCCGAGTCGACATGATGGAGCTGCTCCTGGCCAAAGGAGCGAAGTTGCACGGCAAGGAATTGGCCCAAGCCGCATTCACCGCAGATCAAGACCACGCTCTGGCCATGATCACAGCCTTGCTCAAAGCGGGCGCCGATGTCAACTCACGCGACATCTATGGTAACACGGCGCTCGCCTGGGCCAGCTATCGAGGAAACAAAGACGCGGTCAAACTCCTGCTGGCGCAGCCCGGCGTCAAACTCAACGAAATCGATGTGGATGGCGGCGCCGCGCTCATGTCGGCGGCGGAAAATGGCCACGCGGAGATTGTCGAAATGCTACTCAAGTCGGGCGCAGACACCAGCATCACCGACGAGGCAGGCCAGACGGCGCTGATCCGCGCACAGAAGACACTGGCAAAGCAACAGGCGATCATTTCCAAGCTGCAATCCCCTCCCAAATAACGCCAAACCGGGCGCCCCGTTTTGGTGTATTTTCAAGACGGGTTTGCGAGAGGCATTGATCCGAACCGCGAAGGCTCACTCGGCAATCACCATCGAAAACGGGGCCACGTGCCTTGTAGGGCTGAAGGCCCGACGTCATCGTAGCCTGCGGGTGAAGCTCACTCGCGGAACTCCAGGTCAACGTCGCCGACAAAACACGAAGCTCTGAAGGGGCGCCTCAACAATGGGCCACACCCCGGTCACGCCGAAAGACGCGACTCGGCCATTTGGGACAAATGACTGAAAATTCTTGTGCCAGCAGCGCGAGGTGGAAATC
>JBKJSI010000691.1:0-4159 GCA_046595915.1 Pirellulaceae bacterium | reverse complement strand
AGTCGTAGGGGCCCCAGGGGGGTTCGGGGAAGACGACCTGCGCGATCGCCTTGATCTCGCCTTCGTCCTCTTCCCAGGGCGCGGGCGCGGTTTCGAAGAGCAGGCCCTGCGGCGGTTTTTTGGGGGAGGCAGTCTTTTTCATTCTTGCGCGGACATGGGCGAAAAGGGCTTATTTTTCCAAACTTGTAGTCTTGTAGTCTTGCGCGCTCACGGTGGGTCGCAAGTTAGCGCGCAAGTTTGACTCTGAAGTTGGTGGCAATGGTGGCAACGTTGGCAAGCTCTCGTGATGCTGGCAATTGCTGGCAGTTGGTGGCAACGTTTCGACGGTATATTGACACGTATTCCATGAGAATGGAATTGCTGTCTCTCTCTGGGGAGGCAGGCTCCGAATTTGTCTTCACTTTACGAGTCCGCAGTCCTATGCGAATTGGTGTTTTTGGCGGTAGTTTTGATCCGGTGCACTACGGGCATTTGCGGCTGGCGGAGGCTTGTCGGGAGGCGGCGCGGCTCGATCGCGTTTTGTTCATTCCCGCAGCGACGGCGCCGCATAAGCGCGATGTGCCGCTGGCGAGCGCCAAAGATCGGGTGGAGATGTTGAAACTGGCGATCGGCGGGCATGAGGCGTTTGTGGTTTCGGAATTGGAACTCGAGCGGGGCGGCGTGAGCTATACGGTGGATACGCTCACGGAGCTCGCGAAGGTTCATGCTGGCGCCGAGCTATTTCTTTTGATGGGGGCGGATACGTTTTTGGATTTGCCGAATTGGCGGGAGCCGAAGCGGGTGATTGAGTTGGCGCTGCCGCTGGTGGTGCGACGCGGGGGGATGGCTGCGCCTGACGAGGCGGCGTTTGGGTGGATTGCTGAGCCGCGGCGGTCGGAGATTCGGGCGGCGATGGTGGAGATGCCGGCGAGTGAGATTAGTAGTTCGGGGATTCGGCGGGCGATTTCATTGGGCAAGAGTGTTCGGTATTTGGTTCCGCGGGGGGTGGAGAAGTTTATTGAGGTGGGGGGGGTTTATGGAGGGAAGGGTTAGAGCCAGAGAAGCGCACGATACTTCGCGCGGTATTTTGCAACCGATTTACGATCCATAATGCCGTAACTCCGGTGCCTGTTGAAATAAGCAATCGAGGTTATCCAAAGCACTCGTGCTGCTCCAGGATCGGGCATAATGCCGTCAATGGAGCAACGCAACGAGCCGATGCACCATTAAGCGTTACGATGCGAATGTAACTACACCATAGAGGCTCGAATGCCCAGAAGAGGACCAGAATCTGACAAACTCGGAAATGCGTACGAGGCGATATGGACCGTTGACGCGGCGCTTAACGTCGCGATCAGTCAAGCGCACTCTTTGATTGTCGATGAACAGGGCATCAATTCACTCGGCGTCGAATTTCGCGTGAACTTCGACAACGGCGAGATGCACTTCCACTCCCTGAAGCGGCAAAAGCAAAAGGGTGAATGGTCAATACCAAAGCTGGTCGAATCGAACGGAAATCGCAGCATACTAGGCGACCTGAAGAGCAAACGCACGATTAGCCCAATTACACAGCTGCATTTTGTGTCGCAAACCGGTGCTAACGAACTACGCGAACTTTGTGAACGTGCAGAACACGCGCCAGATGCGGCTTCCTATGTCGCTTCGTTGTCACAAGACTTAGCGAAAGAATCGAAAACGTTAGGAGAAGGGCTTGGCTTCTTTACCGACACGGACTTGTACGCTTTCTTATTGGAACTAAAAGTAACAACGATTTCACACTTCAAGCTACGATCGTTCGTGAATGAGCGACTCAAAGCCTACCTGTGCAACGTTGACGGAAACAGATTTGACGCAGACGCAGTTCGTTTGCTTCTCGCTGAATTCATCCTAGATCATCTTGGCGTCGAGCTGAAGAAGTCAGATTTTCGTGACTTCATGCAAGCCCGCGGAATTGGGCTTCAAGATTGGAAGATCGAGCCTGCCATACGCGACTTGCAGAATGCTTGCAATGATCGTTTCAAGAGGGCAGCGAGCCCAAACCTAATCAATGGTGTGCAGTTGCCTCGTGAGCAAGTGGATGACATTCTTGCCGCAACTAGGCGTCACAAAAATGTCCTGCTACTTTCGGGTGCCGGGAATGGAAAAAGCTGTACCATCGCACAAGTTGTTTCGCGCCTGGAAGAAGATCAAGTTCCCTATTTGGCAATTCGGCTCGATTCAATTGCTTCATGCGGCACCGCCGAGCAATTGGGCGCGCAGTTAGATTTGCCGCGATCCCCGGTCTACGTGCTCGCCGGTGTTTCAGCAAATTCGAGTTGCGTTTTGGTGATCGATCAGCTCGATGCGATAAGCCTAGTCTCCGGACGAAATCCAGAGATTTGGTTGGCCGTTGAGGAGCTTCTTTCTCAGGCGGCTGTCTTTCCACTGCTATCGGTCGTCCTTTCGTGTCGCGAATTCGATTGCGAGAACGATCACCGCTTGCGCGGTCTGAAAGCGGACACTGCTGCAACCGAAGTCATCTCACTGCGACGGCTTACGGAGTCCGATGTTCTTCGCCTAATCGCGGATAGCCCTGTCTCTCATTTTGCACCGAACGAAGTGCAACTGCAGCTGCTGAGAACACCACTTCACCTTTACCTATTCTTCGCAGGGCAGCCCAATAATGCGTTCCGCGATCAGAATGACTTATTCGATGCTTTTTGGAACACGAAACACAGTGCCGTTGAGGCTCGCATGAATCGCGAAGCGCGATTCATTAACGTCATCGATAAACTGCTTCAATGGATGAGCGATCAACAGCAATTGTCGGCGCCACGTTTCGTCGTTGATGAATGGCCGTCAAATGTCAATGTAATGCTGTCAGAACAGGTGCTAACGCTTGACGCGTCGAACACGCTGCACTTTTTCCATGAATCGTTTTTTGATTACGCATATGCGCGTCGTCGTTGTGCGCAGGGCGAATCGGCTCTTCATCTACTTTCCCAGGACGAGCAACACCTATTTCGTCGTGCCCAGGTCAGGCAGATTCTGATCTTCTTGCGCAGCAATGCGTATCGCTTATACGTCTCCGACTTAACCGGACTTTTAGGTTCTGATGATGTGCGATTTCATATCAAGCGGATGGTAGCGTCTGGGTTTTCGCTGATAGTCGACCCGCGACAAGAGGAGTGGCAAATAATTCAGCCGCTCTTGTTGCAAAGTGACTTGACTCCCTTCTTAAGGCTAGCGTTACGCAAGCAAGTGGGGTGGTTTGACTTGCTGAACTCTATTGGCGTCTGGAAAGGCTGGCTTACAAGTAACGATGAGCAGTGGATCAATTTGGCTTACTGGTTTTTGCAGGCTCCTGATCTGCAGGATGCTCGATCCGAAGAGATTGCTCGACTAATAGCACCCTTTGCGGATGCAGGTGAACGACATCAAGCCGGAATCATTGCGGTATTGTCATGGCGTAAGATGCACCGAAGCGCGTCCATGAAGGCGCTCTTTCTAGATCTGTTAGAGCGAGGATTTTTGGAAGGCGAAAAGGCCCGATCTCTGGGAAGCCGAACTCTCTGGGACTTGTTTCATGATGCGCAAAGAGAAGATCCTGAGTTTGTGGTCGATGCGATCGCTATCTGGGCGGTGCGGGCGCTAAACAAAGTTAGTGCGCAAGCTGGGACCTTATATTACAGGCTTGAATACGATGATCTATCGTCTGGATCGCGATGCATCTCGCAAGCCGCGAAGGGAGCACCAGAGTACTTTGTACTTCAAATGTTGCCCATTGTGCTTGAGGCCATTCTAGCGTACGGGCGATTCGACAGGCGTTCTGTGCGATGGAAGAGTCGTATTTGGCCGCACTTTAATCACATTGATGATGCTCTACGGGTCTCGGACAGCATCTTTCTTCATTTGAGAAAGTGCCTTGAGCAACTCGCACGGCAATCACCATCCAAACTTCGCGAAATTGCAGATACCATCAAGCACTACCCGCACGAGGCTATCGCGTACCTGCTGCTTTCTGCTTGGGGTGCAAATCCTGAAGAATTTTGCAATGAGTGTGCGACGTACATTCTCGACGACTCAATGCGACTCGATATCGGCTACTCCGGCATAATGTCGTCTAGTGAAGCTGCCACAGGTGAGTGCGCAATTACCCGTCTGGCGCTAATTGCGATTTCACCGCATTGCTTGCCGGAGC
>JBKJSI010000327.1:0-3333 GCA_046595915.1 Pirellulaceae bacterium | reverse complement strand
CCACAACCCCAACTTCGTCGAATGCGAATTTCGTTATCTCCAATTTCCCCGCGTCTGTCCCTGCAGGAAGTTCAGCCACATTCAATGTCGCGTTTACACCAACATCCAACTCGACTTCGCACACCTCCACAATTTCATTTCGCACCAACGACCCAAACACTTCCGTCTACAATTTTGACGTCAGCGGAAGCACTATCGTAACGCCAACGATCACCGGCACGCCTGCAACTAAGGTTTACGACGGCCAAGCAACTGCGGTAATTGCTTCGGCGACGGGAAGCCTCTTCGCAGCGGACTCAAACCAATCTCGATTCACCTACGAGTATTATGCGGGTCCAAACCTCACAGGCGGGACGCTAGTTTCCGCTCCGATCAATGTTGGTGACTACTCCGTCAAGATTGGCTACACCGGCGACGGACCCTACGGCCATTACAACTCGGTTTCTGCAACGACCCACAATTTCTCAATCACAGCCAAAGCCCTGACCGCGACGGGCACTGCCGAAAACAAGGTCTATGACGGCGGCACGACCGCAACGACTTCTGTATCACTAGTCGGCGTTATCGCCGCAGATCTTCCCAGTGTCAGCGGCAGCGTGACCGGCGCTTTTGTTGATAAGAATGCCGCCAATGGAAAGACCGTGAACCTAGGTTACTCGCTCAGTGGCTCGGCTTCGGGCAACTACTCGGTCACCGGCAATGCGACCACCACGGCCGACATCACCAAGAAGGTGATCACCGCCACCTCGGCGGCCTTCGACAAGGTCTATGATGGCGACCTGAACTCCGTTGTATCGATAACCTTAATCGGAACGATCGGCGGCGACGACGTGCAAGGCGGCGCAACTGGACAATTCGCCAACAAGCACGTTGGCGTGGGCAAAACCGTTTCGATTCCGGCGGTGACATTGCTCGGAACCGACAAAGACAATTACAGCATCGGCGGAGCGCCAGACGCAATTGCGACGATTACCGCCAAGCCAATCACCGTCACCGCTGCTGCGGCTTCAAGGGCATGGCAAAGCGGTTCGGTTGCATCGAGTACCTCTCCCACGATTTCGCCATCCTTGGCAACCGGCGACTCTTCAAATTTCAGTCAGACTTATGACAACGCAAACGTAGGCATCAACAAGACGCTGACGCCAGCAGGAAATGCGACGGATGGGAACAACGGCGCGAATTACTCGGTGACATTAGTGCCAGCCAATACCGGAACAATTACCGCGACGATGGCTGCACCCGCCCTGGCGATGACTTCGACAAACTCCGTCAATGTCGGCGTCGGTTTTTCGACCACAGCCCAGCGCTCGGAATTGGTGAAGCTGACGGTAACCTTCAATAACCCCGTTACTCTTGACGCTGGGGCGCTTTCGCTTGAGAATTTAGGGTTGCTCGTGGCAAATGCTCCGGGCTCCGTGATGATTGCGGCCGGTCAGATTCTGTATACGCCTGGGACAGCTTCCTCCTTCGTGGTCACTTTTGGTGCCGGACCCGGAATAGTTAGTCGCGCGGGAGGAACGGCCGGGACAGTAGCTGGAAACTCTTTGGCCGACGGGAATTACAAACTGACGATCGATCCCACCAAAGTCCATCAGGTCGATGGCCAGCCCCTTGGCGCCAACACTTTTGGAACTTACGCGGACAGCTTCTTCCGCATGTTCGGTGACAGCGACGGAGATGGCGACGTGGACGGAGCGGATACCGTCGCCTTTCGCAGAGCTCAAACCGTCTACAACGCTGCCCTCGACTGGGACGGCAATGGCTCAGTAAGCGTCGGAGCCGATTCGACAAATTTTGCATCTAATAACTCAAAGAAACGCAGACTTTTCTAATACTCCAATTACACTAGTAACACCCTTTCCATCTGAGCGTTAGTCGACGTTTGGCGAGACTCAAAAAATGACTAAGAATAGTTTCGGTTTGCTGTTCGCCCTTACGGCGATGATGTTGGTAACTCAGCAAGTGAAGGCAGACTTAGTTTATAGCGTTGGATTTTCTGGCCCATTGATTGTTTCACCCGGTCAAAACTTTAACGCCACGATTTACTTGCAAGAAATTGTCACTGGAGGTTCTTCGACCATCCTTGGCGATCCTGGGTTGGGAATTGTGCAAGGTAATTTCCGGCTCACTCGGACCGCAGGCTCGTCAATTGATATTACCGGCGTAACGCTGAACCCCGGTTTCGATAATGGCGGTGGATCGGGAACTTCATCGTTCTCGGCAAGTTCGGCCAGCGGAACGCAATTTACAGTAGGAGCCCTGTCTGGCACAGAAACCACGTTGGGGTCGGGGATCTATCGCTTAACCTTGGCGACAATTTCAATGACTGCAACAACGCTAGGGGATACAACTTTCACTTCTCAAGACTTTGACGCGGGACTACAAGATTTGGTACTGTTCGATGGCTCAGCTTTGGGACTGAATCTCGATCCGATTATTCCCGATCCAACTATAAATGGTGGTATTGGTGGCGGAGGATTTGGTGGCATCACGATCCAAAGCGCCCCAGAACCCACCACCATGGGCACCCTAGGCGCCTTCGGAGCCATCGGCGCCGCCGTCAGCTACTACCGCCGCCGCAAACAAAAGCAAGCCACTCCAACCACCGCTGCCTAATTCAAACTTCTGGCAGCCTGAATCGCAACGCTCAAGCTGGCTCGGTCATTCGAGCCAGCTTTTTTGGTTCGGCGAGGTTTCAGTGGGCTCGGTCCGGTAGATATTCCCGTGAAGCTCTCAGGAGAATTCCTAACAGAGTCATTGGTCAACCACGAAAACTCCTGTTGAACCCAAAATCAATAACCGAACTTGGCAATCTGGGGCATCTGCTGACCACCTGTTCCTAGATAGTGGCCATCTAGGCCATCTAGGCAGCCTAAAAAAAACAAGCTCTTTTTGAAACCGCCTCGCCGTAAGTCCTCTAGAATCTCAACCTTGTCCAATCTGGCCACCTATCTGGCCAGAAAGCACGAGAGGTGGCCAGATTGGCCAGATTGGCCAGATAGGCCAGTTTGGAAAAACAAGGGTTTTTTCAATCCCGTCCGCTACGCGCTAGCCATAAAAACCCACCAAGACCCGCTTTCTTTTTGTGCGCATTTGTCCCCGAGATCCACGCTCAGTAGCCCTAGCCCAAGGTCTGGCTTTCCCGCTATACTGCGAGTTTCCAGTCGTCAGGAAGCCGCTTCGCCTTTTAATTGGGCCCCAGAAGTAGGCGAATTGAGCAATCGGGATTTCGGTCATGGCCAAGAGCAAGAAAAAAGTTGAAACCGTTTTCCTCGTTTGCGAAGAAACGGGCGATTACAACTACACTATCCGCCGTAAATCGGGCGGCGAGAA
>JBKJSI010000909.1:0-13916 GCA_046595915.1 Pirellulaceae bacterium | reverse complement strand
ACATCGACGAAAGCGGCGAAGTTGACCAGATGGCGAAGTCGGCATGCTTGCCCACTTCGACGGAGCCGACCATCGAATCGATCTTGAGCTGCTTGGCCGGATTGAGCGTCACAAATTTGAGAGCCTCTTCCGGAGCAATTCCGCCATACTTCACCGCCTTGGCGGCCTCATGATTGAGATGACGAGCCAATTCGCGATCGTCGGAGTTGAAGGAGACGACTATGCCTTGGTTGTGCATGATGGCGCCGTTGAACGGAATCGCATCCCACACTTCGAACTTATAAGCCCACCAATCGGAGAAGGACGAAGCCCCTGCCCCATGCTTCGCCATCACCTCGGCGACTTTGTAGCCTTCGAGAATGTGTTGAAGCGTTGCAATCTTGATTTTGAAATCTTCGAGAACGCGCAGCGTCGCGAGGATTTCATCTTGCTTGTAGCTATGGCAGTGAACGAGTCGCTTGCCTTCGAGAATTTCAACGATCGCTTCAAGTTCCAGATCCTTACGTGGAGGCAAACCCTTTCCGGTCGCCTTCCAATCTTCCCAGCGCTTCTTGTATTCCACGCCCGCCTGGAACTCGTCTCGCAATAATTGCTCGACGCCCATGCGGGTTTGCGGATAGCGAGTGCTCGTCGTTGAACTGCTCTGCTTCACATTCTCGCCAAGGGCAAACTTGATCCCTTGAGGCGCCTCACGGAACTTCAGGTCTTCACCCGTCGAACCCCAGCGATACTTGAGCACCTGATTCTGCCCGCCAATCGGATTGGCCGAACCATGCAGCACATTGACCGTCGTTACACCGCCCGCAAGCTGCTCGTAAATGGATTTGTCATCAGCATCGACAAAGTCGCCAATGCGAACTTCGGCTGTGATCGCCTGCCCACTCTCATTCACGCCGCCATCGGTAGCGCTGTGCGAATGGCAATCGATAATTCCCGCCGAAATGTGCTTCCCTGCCAAATCAACGACAACAGCACCAGCCGGCGCAGGAATGTCGACGCCCACCGCCAGAATTTTTCCGTCACCAATCAGCAGCGAGCCCTTTTCAATTTTGCCTGCCGCTCCATTGGTCCAAATCGTTGCATTGGTAAAGAGAACTAACTTCGGCTGCTCCGGCGCCGCAGCACGGCCCCAGGCTCCCAGTGGATAGTTGACCGGGAACGAAGATTTTTGATCTTTCTTCAGATCAGCCGCTTCAGGAGCAGGACCGCCACCTGCGCCGCCGGAACCACCAGGGCCTCCGCCGCCGCGACGACGTCCACCACCAGGACCACCCGCTGGTCGCTCGCCTTGTGGCGGCGCTGTGGGCGGTTGAGCTTGATCAGATGGCGAAGTAGGTTCATTGGCCGAAGTTGTTGCGCCAGTCTTCTTACCTTCGAGAGCCGAGATCACGCCATTGGGCCAGCGCACATCGCCTAGCGCCGTCGGATCGCCGGTCGCGGGAATCGCAACCGCCGCCGAAGCCTGCGCTTTGCCTTCGCGGCCAAGCGCCTTCGCCGAAAAGGAAGCACTAAGCCGTCCACTCTGAAATGAAAGATCATCCAAAGTCACTTCATTCGGATCGCCAGCTTTCGCCGCCGCCGGGCGAATCTTGCCTCGAATCGACTCCACCGAGTCGCCAGTGATCGTGACCGTCAGAGGCACTGCCGCGCCGGTCTCATCTTTGGTCGAAAATTCCCAGGCGCCGCGGATGTCTTTCTCCGACGCTTTTTTCACGTCATAGCGTGCGCCATCCACCATCGCTTCAACAATTTTTCCCTTATCATCGAACAGATCACCTTCAACAATGACCAAGTTGGCCATCTTGCCGGTCTCAATCGTGCCGATCTTGTCATCGACGCCAAACAGTTTTGCAGGCGTAATCGTCAGCGCCTTTAGTGCGCTCTCCTTGCTAAGCCCACGTCGCACAGCCTTGCGAATCGCAGCCAAAAACTGACGGCGATCCTGCAAACCCTGGCTCGTAAACGCAATCGGCACCCCCGCCTGATCGAGTTTGCCTGGATTCTCCGGCGAAAAGTCCCAGGCGAGCAATTGTTCCAGCGAAGCCTCTCGCGCCGCTTCGAGCGTGCTCACATCGGGCGGCCGGGCATAGCGGACTGGCAAGATGATCGTGCGGCCCGTCGCCTTAATTTCCTCAATCCGGCGATATTCTTCGCCGCTTCCGCGAATGGCGGCCTTCAGATTGAACTCGCGAGCAAACTTGTCGGCGCGGAGAACCGATTGATGGTTCTGCGCATCAATAATCACAAGCGGCTGCGCGACCAGGACGCCAGCAAGCGCCTGAAGCGCCGTGCTATGCTCGGGACGTGGCAGTGTTGGATCGGCGGCGACCGTTTTCCAAGCATCGGCGTACCACTGGGCATCGAGCAATGCCTGGCGAGCAAGGGCAACCGCGCCCATCGGAGAGTTGGGATAATTATCACGTGGCGCGGCGGGAGGACCGCCAGGCGCAGGACCAGGGCCAGGACCGCCGCCTCCACCGAAGGAGAGTGTCAGCCGCAAATGCTGAGCAACTTGTTCTTTGAGCACCGCGCGCTTGGTAGGATCAGACCCGGTGGCGGCGAGAATGCTGTAGCCCTTAATGATGCCACTAGCCGGCGCGAGCAATCGCGTCGTGATTCCTTGTTGCCGCAAGATAGTGTTCGTCTCGCGCTCCGCGTCGACATCGAGCCCCGCTTGCACATGCGGTGAAATGTTCGAGTTCCAATAGGCCGCCGCTGACTGCGCGGCGATCGACTGGGCCGAAGTTTCGCCATAAGCATCGATCAGACCGGGATAGATCGTCTTGCCGGTGACATCGATTTTCCAAACATCGGGCGGTGCGACTTCATCAGCCCGCACTTCAGTGATCACACCATCGCGAACGACAACCGTTCCTTTGGCGATTTCCTTGCCCGGCGCGACGACGATTTTGCCGCCCACCAGTGCGTAAGAAGTCGGCGACTTGTCGCGAAGGCCATCCGGCGGCTGGGTGACAGGAACAGTTTCCTGAGCGGGAAGTTGGGTGAGCGACGCGCAGAGCGCCAGCACAAAGAGCAAGGTCGATCTCATGAAGTCGAAGCTCGTCAGCGGTAGAATAGAAGAAGATTGCTTAGCAATGTTTTGAACTGTTCAACACGGCGGGAGGGACCGCTTGCGTCACTATCATAACCAGAAAAAACCGCCCGTCTTCCCTATCTCAACAGCCTGCACTCAAAAACGGTTTTCGCCCAGAAAACCGGCCCTACAGACCAAATAACCGTTCGGCGTTGCCCGTCGTAAGATTGGCGAATTCGTCGAGGGAAACGCCCCGTGCGGCGGCTAAGCAGGTCGCCGTATGAACGACCATCGCCGGTTCATTCGGCTTCACCCCACGGTGGGGGTGCGGCGTCAGATAAGGGGAATCCGTCTCGACCAAAATCCGATCCGCAGGAATCCTCGCGGCGACCTCTCGAATATCCGCCGCATTCTTGAACGTCGCCATTCCAGCGAAACTGATATGGAGCCCCGCCGCCATACAAAACTCGGCCAGCGCAAAGTCACCGGTGTAGGAGTGCATAATCCCCGAAAGTGGCCCCGCCTCTGCCGCACGCGATAATTCCTCGCGGATTGGCGCTTCCGAATCGCGCATGTGAACAATGAAGGGCTTTTTGACCTCGCGGCTGAGGGCGATATGCAGCCGAAAGAAGTCTCTCTGCTTTTCCAGCGGGGCGTCTTTCCAGTAACAATCGAGCCCCGTTTCGCCAATGGCGATCACTCGGGGGTGGCGTGAAAGTTCTAAAATCTTGCTAAAGTCTTTTTCCGTGGCGCCAGCGCAGTCGTTAGGATGAATACCGACCGAGGCATAAACCTGGCTGTATCGCTCAGCAAGTGCGATGCACTTTTCGCTCGATTCGATGCTCGTGCCAACCGCCAGCATTTTTTCGACGCCGGCCGCGGCGGCACGGTTTAGCACTTGATCGATCTGTGGTGCTAGATCGTCATACGAGAGGTGGGCATGCGTATCGAAAAGTCGCATGGGCCGCCTTTTAGAAACTAGGTTCTGGCAGCTGCGCCGTGCGATAATTCTTCAAGCGATTCGAGGTGGCCCTTCGCCATGCCGAGCGCTTCTTGAACGAGCGCCTTGGCGGAGGGCACTTTTTCGAGCATCTGCGAGTACTTGGTCAAATCGGCGATCAGCGACTTTTCGCGGCGAACAATTTCCGTGAGCAGGTAATGCAGAGACACGTCGTGGTAACTGGTGAAATTCATATCCCATTGGCCATGGCCGACGGGATGATTGTGTTCAAGCAGGAAGTCGTGGAGCTTTTCGGCGAGATACTTGTGGTCGGTAACGATTTGCGAAAGGACATCCGAAGCGGCTTCGTCACCATGACCAACAAACGGAGCGGCAAAGGCGAGGTACATGGGCAGCGAGCGCTCATGCGTCACCAAAATGCGGTTCAGGAGTTCGTTCACGGTCACTTTGGCCATTGCGGGATCTCGGTGCTTTCGTTGAGCGCTTTAGTTGAGTTTCTGCGACTAACGACCGAAACTGGCGGCGGCGACTTCTGCCCATTTGGCCACGCCATCCCAGTTCAAAATCAATGCGAGCGTCGGCAAGGTCAGCACCCAAACGAACGCACCTTGGATCGAAACATCGGAGAATGCATAAGGAGGTCGATTGGCCGGCTCGGGGCTCATCGTCATCGTCTTAATAACGCGGAGATAATAGAACAGGCTGATCGCGGTATTGAGGCCACCCGCGATCAAAGCCCAAAGCAAATAATTCGCCGGCGCACCCGAACTGGCGGTAATTCCGTAGCACTCGGCAAGCGAAGCGAAGATCGCAAACTTGCCGATAAAGCCCGCTAGCGGTGGAAGGCCGACGAGGCTGAACAAAATCGCCGAGAAACAAAGCACTAGAATTGGGCTCTTCTTAATAAGGCCCCCATAATCGGCAATTTCTTCGCTCTGAATCTTATTTCGCAGAAATGCGACGATCGCGAACGCGCCGAGATTCATAAACAGATAGGTAAATATATAGATCGCCAGTCCCGCGACCGCTTTTTGTGCGGCGGCAGGATCGATGCCGGAAACCGCCACCAGCGCTGCGGCAGCCATCATCATGTAGCCGGCATGGGCGATCGTTGAATAGGCGAGCAAGCGTTTGATATTTGTTTGGCCATAAGCAGCCAAGTTGCCGAACGTGCAAGTGAGGATCGCAAAGAACGCAATCAGCTTCCCGATAAAATCACGCACGCCTGATAGCGAAGCATTGACCATCGCTTTCTGAGCAGTTGATTCAGGACTCCAAGGCTCGCCCGTTGCGGGTGGTCCCCAAGGTTCCCCTGTCCCAGGCGCGGTCCAGGGCTCACCTTTCGCCGGCGCTGTCCAAGGCTCGCCGTTGGCTTGCTTCTTTGGAGGCGCCTCTTGGTGATCTTGCGTCGAAACAAAATTGGGCGATTCCGTCGTCGCCATCGCCGCCTTCTCCGTCGGCGCTTCCGTGGTCTTCGCGGCAGCTAAAGTACGGGCACCGGGAGCAATGAGCGGATCGGCGACAGCGCTAAAGCTGAAGACAACTCGGAGAAGTAGTGCAAGGGCTGCGGCCTTCGAAGCGATGCTGAGGAAAGCGCCGACTTCGGCAGTGGCGCCTTCGAATACATCAGGAGCCCAGAAGTGAAACGGAAATGCTGAAAGTTTGAAAGCGAGACCGACGGCGACCATCAGGCCGCCGAAAGCGAGGACCATGTACTCATTTGAGTTCATCGTCGGAAGTTTGTAAGCCAAGGCATGAGCCATGTCGGGCAGGTTGACGGTGTTGAGGAGGCCGCCGATGAGGCTGATGCCATAGAGCATCACCCCGGCAGCGCCTGCACCATAGATCGCGTACTTCAGGGCCGCTTCGCTTGCGGTTCGCTTGGCTTTGAGTAGGCCAGCAAGAGCATAGGAAGGCACCGAAGCCATTTCGATTGCGACGAACACCATCAAGAGGTGATTCGCGCTCGTCATTAGGCACATACCAATCGTGGCGCCAATGATCAGCGAGTAAACGTCGACGCCATCATCGCTTCGCGGGACGCCGGAGAGCTTCGTGAAGACCGAAAAGAGTACAAGAAAGCCGATCAGGATTGACCGCATATAGACCGAGAAGGTGTCGTAAACGAGCATGCCGCTGAAAATCGACATCGAGGCAGCGGAGCTAGGATCAGTAAGCGATGAGGCGGCTGTCAGGTGCTTCCAAGGAGCAGCGAAGTAAAGCGCGAGCAATCCACCCACAAGTGTGAAGTAAAAACCATCCGCTTTACCGCCAAACTTGGTGGTGCGGACGAGCAACATGAGCAGGATCGTGCCGCAAAGAATCAGCTCTGGCAAAAAGACCGACAAACTACCGTCAGGCGCGAAAACGCCGGGCGTGCTGGAGCCCGTCGTATCGACCAGGAGTTTCTCAAATAGCTCGCTGAGGTTCACAGTCTTTCACTTCCTTCGTCATTGTCAGCGCTGAAGAGGTCGCAGCGTTGAAGAGGTCATAGTGCAGTCGATGTTAGCCGCCTGCGCCGACTTCTTTGCTCGGTGCGGCCAGCGGCGCGTTTTGCGCCGTGGCTGCGGGCGCCGCCAAAGTCGAGTGATTGCGTTTGGTCCATTCGGTCAGGGCTTCGGTTTGCCGATGGATCGTGGGGGTCATGTAACGGATCGTGGTCTGATAGGGAAACACACCGAAGATGATGCAGAGCACCAAGATCGACATGCCGATGGCGTTTTCGCGAAGCGTGCTCGGCGTGATCTCTTCTTCGTGCGGGCCTTTGTATTCAGGGCCCAGGTACACACGTTGAATCGCCCAGAGGATGTAGGCGGCAGTGAGGATCACCACGGCGGCGGAGATGATCGCGAGGATGTAACTGTATTGCCAGATCGAGAGCACCACGAAGACTTCGCCGATGAATCCGCAGAGTCCAGGTAGCCCTAAGCCAGCAAAGAAGATGCCCATCGCCATCGCTGTATAGACCGGCATTTTTCCAAAGATACCGCCGAATTCTTCCAGATTTCGGTGATGGACTCGGTCATAGATAATGCCGACCATCAAAAACATGCCCGGAGAGCTAATGCCGTGACCGATCATTTGGAACATTGCGCCGGTGACGCCCATTTCCCAGAACTGGCTGTTGTAGCCATGTTCCGCGGTGGCGGACCAAACGCCGAGGCCGACCATCACATAGCCCATATGACTGACCGAGCTATAGGCCACCATGCGTTTGAAGTCTTTTTGGGCGAGTGCCGCGAAGGCGCCATACACCATGCTAACGACGCCGAGACCGACGACGAGCCAAGCGAGGTCAAAGCCGCCTTGAGGACAAATCGGATAGCAAATGCGAATGATGCCGTAACCGCCCATCTTGAGGAGGACGCCGGCCAGGATCATCGAGATTGGGGTGGGAGCTTCAACGTGAGCATCGGGGAGCCAGGTGTGGAATGGCACCGAGGGCACTTTGATGATGAAGCCGATCAGTAGCAGAAGAAAACACCACCACTGGACCGACTGGCCGAGAATTAAACTGCCGAACTGTTCGCTCTTTTGTCCTACTTCAGCGAGGGCGAGCAGGTTGAAGGTGTGAACTTCAGCACCCTTCCGTTTCCCGTCTACCATGATCGCTTTTTTGATCTTGGGTAACGAACTGGTGGACGTTGCAAGTTCTGCGACCTCTTCGGAGGGGGATGCCAATGCCGCTGCAAAGTGGGTCGCGAGCGCCGGCTCTTTGAAAAGCTCCACGAGACTTTTTGCGGTCGTGGTATCGGCAAGGTCGATGGCCAGTTTGTTTGCCTCGAACTTCACACTCGCCGTCCCTGTTTTGGCGACTACCACTTGCATGGCATCGGCGGCGCCATCAAGGCGAACAATGCGTAGTGCGGGTTTGCCTGCGGTGGACTCGAGCGTGATGAGGCCGATCTTCGTTTCGGTATCGCCGAGATGGAGCGAATCCCAATTAACTTTCGCAGTTCCCGTTTTCGTAAAATCATCGATTGCCAATTTGCGAAGATCGGAATGGAAAAAGAGCATCAAGATCGCGATCAACATCAGCACGCTACCCGCGAGCGTGTAGAGGAAAAATTTGATCGCGGCATATTCGCGGCGTGGGCCGCCCCAGACGCCGATGAGGAAGTACATCGGCAACAGCATGACTTCCCAGAAGACATAGAACAGGAAGAAATCGAGCGCGAGGAAGACGCCGATCATGCCCGTTTCGAGAAGCAGAAACAAAATCCAATAAGCCTTCACATGCTTCTTGATCGTCCAGCTCGCGGCAGCGGACATCACGGTGACGACCGTCGTCAGCATCACCAACGGAAAGCTGATGCCATCGACGCCCATGAAATAGCCAATATCAAAGCTCGGAATCCAGGCGACATTGAAAACGCTCTGCATCGTGCCGAGTTCGGCTTTGAACTGCGTTGAAGAGCTGCCACTGAAGAAAGCGATGAAGCTCAAGATCATCGTGACGAGGCTGATGCCAAAGCCGAAATAACGGATCGCGTCTTCTTGTTTGCTAGGAAGGAAGGCGAGTACAAGCGCGCCGAGTGCGGGCAAGAAAACTAAAAGGCTCAGAATGTAAAGGCTGCTGTCGTTCATATTTTTTGAAATCCTGTCCCGGCTCTAACCGCCCTGTTGGCGTCCAATATCTTCATGCAGTTCAAGGCACTGCTAGGCAAGCCAGCAGTGGCGCCTGATCAGTTAGCCAGACTCGTTGAGCGGAAAAAGCTGATGAGGATGAAAATGGCGATCGCACCAACGACGATGTACATCACGTACTGCCTTAGGCGACCGGTTTGTAAGGTTCGGAAGGAAAGTCCAACGGAATGCATCCAGCCAGCGAAGAGATTCACCAGGCCATCGACCACCGTGCGATCGGCGACGAATTCCCACCACTTGGCAAATGCCTTGGTGAAGCTGGCGACGCCATGCAGGAAGCGATCGAAGACATTGCGATCGATCGTGGCGACGAAGCGCGAGAAGACGAGCGTCGGCTTGACCCACATCCAGTCGTAAAGTTCGTCGAAATACCATTTGTTAACCAGGAATTGGTAAGCGGGCTCGAACTGTTTGCGAATTTCGGCCGCGCTAACTTTTTGCCAGTAGTAAATCACCGCCGCGAGGAGAATGCCGCAAACGGCTGACCCGAACGCCAACATCGTGACAGGAACTTTGATTGCGGTGACGTGACTGTCGTGTTCGTTGGGCCAAGTCATTGTCGTTAGTGCGCCGGTGTAAGTCGCGAGCGTGCCATCGGGCCGAGCGGATTCGAGCAAACTACCGAGGCTGAATGAAGTGAACGGGATTGTCCAAGCCACGCCAATCGCCATCACCGAAAGGATCACGAGCGGCATGTACATGATCGGCGGCGATTCGTGAGCATGATCATAGGCATGGTGATCGCGAGGCTTGCCGGTGAAGGTCATAAACCACATGCGGAACATGTAGAAAGCAGTGATCGCGGCGCCGGCGAGCGGCACATAGAAAAGGGCTTGAGCAAGCCAGAACGAGTTGGTTCCGGCGAACGAAAAGGCTTGTTCGAGGATCGCATCTTTGGAGTAGTAACCCGAGAGGCCAATGACGAAGGGGATACCGCCGCCCGCGATGGCGAGGCAGCCGATCAGCATCGTGTAGCCGGTGTAAGGCATCTTCTTGAGCAAGCCGCCCATGCGAGTCATGTCATTGGTATGCACGGCATGAATGACCGAGCCCGAGCACATAAAAAGGAGGCTCTTAAAGAAGGCGTGCGTGATCAGATGCATCAGTCCTGCAACCCAACCGCCAACCCCGAGCGCGAGCATCATCATGCCAAGCTGACTGATGGTGGAGTAAGCGAGCACTTTTTTGATGTCGACCGCGGTGAGAGCAATCGTCGCAGCAAGGAAGCCGGTAATGCAGCCAATGACCGCGATCGTCAGCAAAACTTCAGGCGCAAAGAATGGAAAGAAACGTCCTACGAGATATACGCCGGCCGCGACCATCGTCGCGGAGTGAACGAGCGCAGAAACGGGGGTCGGACCTTCCATCGCGTCAGGAAGCCAGGTGTGTAGTGGGAACTGTGCGCTTTTGCCAACGCAACCGCAGAAGATGCCGACGCCTGCGACGACCATCAGCCAGTAGCCGGGCGTTGGAAGCCCTTGTGATTGGCTTTCCTTACGAACTTCGGCGACGACGTGTGCGGTTGCCGCTTCAATCTGCTTGGAGTCGGCAGTTGGGCCGAGCGCCTTAACGGCGACGCCGACTTTTTCGCTGCTCGCGAAGGCAACGGCCCCATCGGGAACGTGAAACGCGGAGACATGATCGCTTTCGGTTCGCTGCATCAGCGTGAAGAGGCCAGCGGATTTGTGCTTGTGGCCGGCAGCGTCTGCAGCCGATTCGGTGTCGCCAAAATTGAAAGTTCCAAGGCAGGACCAAATGACCATCAGGCCGATGATCATGCCGAAGTCACCGACGCGATTAACAATGAACGCTTTGTTCGCGGCGGTCGAAGCGCTCTTTCGCTCGACATAGAAACCAATCAGGAAGTAAGAGCAGATGCCCACCAATTCCCAGAAGCAGAAAACCATCGCAATATTGCCGGCCAAAACGAGGCCGAGCATGCTAAAGCAGAAGAGCGAAAGAGCTTGAAAGAAGCGGTGAAAACGCCCGGGACGGTGCAGATGATGACCATCGGGCATCGTCACTTCGTGATCATGGATATCGTGCAGTTCATCATGCATGTAACCCATCGCGTAGAGATGGATCAATGAAGCGATGAACGTCACCATGCAGAACATGAGAATGGTGAGTGCGTCGATGTAGTAACCAATCGACAGTCGCAGCGAGCCAAACTGGCCAAGTGGATAGTACTCGCCGCTGTAGGCAGCTTTGCCCGCATGGGCATGATCGGCGGCGGCGTGTTCATGAGCATGGGAATCTGCAGAATGACCATCCGCCGGCTTGGCGTGATCATCTTGAGCCGGTTTGGCCTGACCTTCTTGCGCAGGCTTCGCTTCGGTTGCGTGGGCATCTTGCGACGAGACCAGGGTTATCGGTGCGGTCAGCGGCGCCTTGATCGATGAATGCGATTCTTCATGATGCGACTCGGCAGCGGGAAAATGCTGGAGGAGCCAAAGTCCCATCGAGGCAAAGGAGAGGACGCCTGCGCCGGCGATTGCGCCGAAGGCGATCCAAGCGGCGCCTGAGCCATGTTTGCCGAGTTTGGGGCCGACCGTGAGGATCACGAAAAAGGAGAATAGCGGCAGCAAAACCGCTAGACCCAGTAGCATCGGCAATGTGGAGGAAAGATCCATCAGCCTTTGAGCTCATCCGCGCGATCGACGTCGATCGTGGCGTGGTTATTGTAAAAGTTAAGCGTGATGGCCAGCGCCACCGCCGCTTCGGCAGCCGCCAACACAATCACAAACAGGGCGATCATCTGTCCATCGAGTCCCAAGCTTTGCTTTCGCAAAAAGGGGCTGGCGAAGGCGATGAAATTGAGATTCGCACCATTGAGAACGAGTTCGATGCCCATCAGAACGCCGAGTGCGTTTCGCTTCGTCGCCATGCAGAGCACGCCGGAGACGAACAAGATCGCTCCAACCGCCAAGTAGTGGGCAACCGTGATTTCAGAACCGAGTGGATTCATTTAGTCCATCTCCGACCAGATGCTGCGCTTGCCGCCCATAAAGAGCAGTCCGCAAAGGATGGCGACGGGCGCGAGGGAGAGGATCAAGAACATGCCAATGATCGGCATCGGGATTTCGGCAAATGCGAGCGAAGCGACTTGGAGTAGCGGGATGATGAACATCGCAATCACTCCCCACCGCTGCCAACCCATGACGACGAGCGACATGAGCGCCTGGGTGGCGAACAAGATGCCTATGGCGGGAAAGAGCCAAGTTGCGGGCGCGGCTTTGATCACTTCGGCTTCAACAAAGGCCTTGATGATCGATTCGGAAGCGAAGAAACATGCGCCTGCGAGGGCGGCGTTAATCAAAAAGCCGGAGCCCAGAATCATAGTGAGGCTGAAAGGCCGAACTCGATTGACGGGCGTTGTGGCGGGTGCGGCAACAGCTCGCGAGCCAGCCGCTTTCTGCGTTGTGCGAGCCAGATAAGCGGCGCCGACCAGGACAACGAGCAGATGAACGCCGACAAGCTCAAATGGCAGTAGATACTTGCCAGTGAGTTCAACGCCGATCTTCGTGGTGGTGGCGAGCTGATTGACGGCGATCTCTTTCATGGCTGCGTCGGGAATGCCGCTTGGCTGTTGCCAATCTCGAACACCGAATGCGGCGGTAAGCATCATCAGCAGCATCGCACCGCCAACGAGCAAGGCCATGATCCATTCGCCGCCTTTGGTTTTGAGGCTAACGAAGGCATCTTGGGCCGTGAGCATCACGCCGAACACGAGCAGCACCAGCGTGCCGCCGACATAGATCATGAGTTGCATCGCGCCGACGAATTCCGCGCCGGCGATGAACATCAAACCGGAAGCGGCGCCGAGGGAGACGATGAGATAGAGCGCCATTCGCACCACATTGGAGGCGAAGAGCACTCCCAGCGCGAACGCACAGGTGATCAGTGCGAAGAGCCAAAAGAAAAACGATTGCCATATGATGATGGCGCCAAGTGGCAGGTCGAGGGGTAGCATAAGTTACTTCTCCCCTCGTTCGATTGATGGTGAAAGCAGAGCGACTGGTGATTCCTCGCTTACGCTTCGGGTTGTGATTATTGGATCAGCGATTTTTTGGTCAGCGATTTTAGGAGCGGGTTCGGTTGGCGTGTTGCTGGTCCAATGTTCGCGGACGGCGCCGAGGGGCTTGCTGGGTGCAATTAGTTTGGCGGTGGGGAGTTCGCCAAGTCGCCAGGCAAGAGCGCCAATGAAACAGAAGCAGGCGATCGGCACGCAATACTTCCAGCACATCGTGAGCACTTGATCGACGCGGAGTCGTGGAAGCGTCCAGCGAATCCACATCATGAGCGTGACAAACAGGACCGACTTGATCAGGAAGTTAAGCAGGCCAAATAGATTGCCGACCGTGGCCATTGACCAGCCAAAATTGGATTCACCAACGGTATGCGTCAAACCGGCGCCGCTGAAGATCGGAATCGGCCCGTGCCAACCGCCGAAGAACAAAATGGTGGCCAAACCGCTGACGAGGAACATCGAGCCATATTCGGCCATGAAGAAGAAGCTCCAGCGAAGGCCGGAGTATTCCGTGTGAAAGCCAGCGACCAGTTCCGATTCCGCTTCCGCAAGATCGAAAGGAGCGCGATTCACACTCGCCAAGGCACAGGTGAAAAACACCCAGAAGACGAGGAACGTGAAAGGGTCATTGAAAACATTCCAGTTCGTGAACAAGCCCTGCTGTTGATTGGCGATGGTCGTCAGATTCATCGTGCCCGCGATCATCACCGGAATGACAACGCACAGTCCAAGCGGCACTTCATAGCTCACGACCTGAGCCGCTTCACGCATGCCGCCGAAGAGGGACCATTTCGAGCCCGAAGCATAACCGGCAATGATGACGCCAAAGACCTCGAGGCCGAGCACGGCGAGAACAAAAAACGCGGCGGTGTTAAGCGACGAAGCGACCCAGCCATCCGCAAAGGGGAGTGCGATGTAGGCACAAAAGCTGGCGGTGAAACTGATGTAGGGGGCGATCTTGAAAAGAAGTGCATCGGCGCCGCCGGGACAAATATCCTCTTTGGCAATCAGCTTAATGCCGTCCGCGAGCGTTTGCAGCCAACCAAATTTACCGCCGGCGCGAGTAGGGCCGAGGCGATCTTGAATTCGACCGGCGACCTTGCGCTCGAGCCAAATGAAGAAGAGCGCACCGACCGCCACCACGTGAATGATGAGCACGCATTGGATGGCAGCCGCGACGACGGCCGCGAGCCAAAAGGGAAGCGATAGTTGATTGGCGAAAAAATCGGCCACGGACTCGTTCC
>JBKJSI010000818.1:0-3085 GCA_046595915.1 Pirellulaceae bacterium | reverse complement strand
CTGGCGTCTCCCTCTTCGATTCGCGCAAGACCAAAGTCGAGTAGTTTCACACGCCAAGACTTATTGGTTTCTATCCAAATGTTAGCGGGCTTGATATCACGATGGATGAGTCCTTTGGCATGCGATGCCGCAAGGCCCTGACAAACCTGGTGCGCAATGCGAAGCGCCACGGACTCTGGAAACAAGTTATGCTTGCGCAGTAGTTTGTCGAGCGAAGCTCCATTGAGGAGTGGCATGGTAAGGAACGGAATTCCTAAATCTTCTCCGACAAAATAAACATCGACCACGAAGTCGTTGTTCACCGCCGCCATCATTCGCGCTTCGCGCAGGAAGCGTTCCTTGGCGCCCGGAATGGAAGCAACCTGAGGACGCAACACTTTGACTGCAATTTGACGACGCAGCTGCCGGTCTTCGCCCAGGAAGACGACTCCCATGCCGCCTGCGCCCAGTTCCTCCAGGATGCTGTAGCCTCCAAGGCGGCCTAGTTCGCCGCTACGCTGGGGAGGGGCAAGAAAAGGGTAAACAGTAGAACCAGCATTTCGCTTGGGCGGCAAGTCTAATGCTTGGTTGCCGGGCGACGGATTGCATCGCGACCCCACAGGCGTTTGAATGATCGCCGTCTCTTGGGCCTCGTCCTTCCGGTTGAGCGCTGTGGCTGAGCCCGAGGGAGCGTCGCTGGCGGCAGGCGTAAGGGCGGAAGGATCAATCTGATAGTGTTTGGCGATTAGCATCAGCTCTTGCTGAAGGTTACCTGCCGCGTCTTGATGACGGGCGAAAAATGCCGCGATCGATGGCAATTCTCCGGTTCGGCAGAGCTTCTCAAAATCATCGAGAAGCTGCTCAACCTGAAGCTGAACCGAGTAGCCGCCGGCGTCAGGAGGATTGCTCGTCATGTGTTTCTACTGCCAGAGCTCGATAAGAACATGGACAATGCAGTTGGATTTCGTTCAGCCA
Organism: Pirellulaceae bacterium; assembly: GCA_046595915.1. Classification (GTDB taxonomy): domain Bacteria; phylum Planctomycetota; class Planctomycetia; order Pirellulales; family Pirellulaceae; genus JBKJSI01. The sequence goes on along the minus strand of JBKJSI010000818.1, from coordinate 2,131 downwards.
CCGCCGAATGGAGTGGAAAATAGCATAGTACCCAGCGAGGTGTCGCGAAACGGTCTCCTGAAAGCACGTACTGGGCCATGGCAGATACACCCTTTGCTTTAAGCAAGGTGACGCAGCTGCGCTTGAGAAGGAACGCGGCAGAGATGCTGGTGAATCAACAGCGGATTGTTGGCGACGCTCTGGTTTGGCCAGTTTTATGGATTGCAAAGCAAATTTGTCACCGTGTCTTCTCCATGCGACGATTGGCGTTTGCTTCGCGAAGCTGCGTACAATTATGCATCAGCAAGTAAAGTCCGCATTAGCAGGTTTACTGGCGGCCGCAGAATGGTGAATTCGCTCGCTGATGCCGAGTTCGGCATCAAATTCCGGCGGCATTTAACCCGTTTACCAGCATCGACGAGTCCTGTTTTTGATGTAGGAGGAGATCGTATCGGAATTCTCATCTGGTGAGGCCGCGAGTCGACACTTGCGGCCGAACCAACACACACGCAGTCGTTAACTCAAGCTAGGGCATTGATCAAGTCGCTGATCGATATCTCGGATTACCGCGCGAAACGCCCAACTTCCTGGACCGCCAAAACGTTCCTCAAACTTTTCTTTCTTCAAGAATTCAGGAAGGTCGTCGATGACCGGAAGGTATTCATCAGCTTGTACGCTGAGGGTAAGCCTTTGTTGCACGGCCAATGCTTATTTCGTCGATCGCGTTGCGGTTCAACGCTAATCGCATCAAGCGTCCGCGTAGGTGAGGTGAAAGGCAGGTGCTCGCGATGGCGATCTCGGTGGTCGGCCCTTCACGCCTCTTCTTGGTGACCCGTTCGATCGGACAGATTGGCCGAAGACCCAGCCAATCGAGTGCTTCGCTAATCGCGTTCTCGGCTGCAGCTGTCCCTGGTAACGCAGAAGTCCGGTGCGAGTTTCGTCATAGCGTTGCCCTGCCACAATGTTGGCGTCTATGGAGAAGTAGTCCGTCACTTAACGATAGATCGCGACGACACAATGACTGGTGCGATCGAAGGACAGCCCGAGCCAGCTTTCTGACGAGAATGGCCGATGGACGCGATAAGCCAACCTATCGGATGGGTTGGTCCAAATGGTTTCGCCGGTTCCCCCGAGTATGGCGACTACCTCTTCTTTCGTCATTCCGACCTCGATCCTGTCGGCTTGCCAGATGGTAATCGACCCAGGAGGCGGACGGGAATAGAGCCAAGTGACGCCCGCGCTCATGGCTGTGAGAATGAAGAAAGTCTTGAGGGTGAATTGAAAGGGCTTCGTCACGAGTCCCCGAACTTGAGCCGCGCCGCGGCTTAGAAGAATCGCTCTGCCACCAACCAAATCTTAGGATCTGGGAACTTGCCTGAATGACACATGATCTGGGGAAGTCAATGACTTCTTTGATGTCAGTGGTCCCAAATTAGTTCCAGGTTGTAGTAAGAGGCGGATCGCCAGCGAGAAAGAGGTCGGCTCGTCGCACGCCTAGCGAGTTCAGTCTGACGGAACGCAAACGATGGTCGTCAAGGCGACACGAAGAATTTCCTGGCAGACATCTAACTTTCTGACTTGCATCTCAGACGATGAAGCCGACTCGTACAGGTGACTCGTACAGGTGACTCGTACAGGTAACATAGACCGCTAACTCGATGAACCTGAGTTGTATAGAAGCACTTCTCGTGCCGCAGTCGTTGTTCGGGGGCTCTGTTTTTGTGAGTCCCCGTGAAGTTTCGCTCTATTCGATTTTAAAGCGGCGGACAAGGGCCCACTGGAAATAGACGACGAGATCAGTGGCTCGAAAATCAATCACTGCGCATCCGTAAGGTCGGATAGATAAGGCTTCCGTCCCAAAGTGGTCGTCAATCCAACTCCTGCTATAGCGTTCCATCAGCGAATGTCGCTAACAGGCCGCTGAAAAACGTTTAGCACAAGATCCGTGTTCGGATCGCCACTGAGTGGCCTTACGCCCACCCATTTGAACCTCAAAGCGGCCAACCTCACCGCGCGCTGCTGCCACCGCCGTTCTCTGAAAATCGTGGCGCATGCTTCACCTAGCGATTACTAAATCCGGCGGCTTTTTGCGTCACTATCAAGTGAAGCCGTTTAGTCCTTCGGTGACTACTCGGGTTTGATTGGTGCTTCG
>JBKJSI010000734.1:0-7637 GCA_046595915.1 Pirellulaceae bacterium | reverse complement strand
AGGGCTGTTTCAGAGCGCCGCGGCGCCGACGATGCTTGCTCCGCCTCCGCCTGTTTGGTGGGTGGTGGTTTTCTATGCCGGAGCGCTATTGGCGATTGTCATGTTGCCTTATCGCCGTAGGCGATCGCTTCTCGCGCCGCAGCGTTCCTTGTCGTCGCCCGCCATTTCGCCGACCTCTCGGCGACTATTGCTGGGGAGCGCGGCGGCGGCATGGCTTGTGGTTGGCGGGATGCTTGGGCGTTTGGATCATGGTGAACGCAATGATGCGGGCGGGCGGGTGCGGTTTACTTTTCTCAACGTCGGGCATGGGTCGTGTGTGCTGATGGAATTTCCGAGCGGCGAGACGTGGGTTTACGATGCGGGGAACAAGTCGGATGGGCGGGGGGCCGCGCGGATTCTGTGGGAGGCGCTATTGGCCGCGCGGAAGAATCGCGTCGATCGCATGGTCATTTCGCATGATGACACGGATCACTATAGCGCGCTGCCGACGTTTTTGCGGCGGGTGCGGGTGGGCAAGATTTACTGGACGCAGGATTTCGAGCCGCCGAAATCGACGGCGGGCAAGTATTTGGAGCGGAGTGTTCGCGGTGTGGGGACGCCGACGGAGGTGATTAGCGATTCGACGACGTGGAGCGTCGATGGGTCTGCGCTGCGGGTGATACATCCCTCCCGCCAAGAAACGTTTGGGTCGGATAATTCGCGCAGTGTCGTGCTGGAGATCGAGTATGCGGGGCGGCGGGTGTTGTTGCCGGGTGACTTGGAAACGCCGGGGCTGGAGCTGGTGATGAGTCGCGAGGCGAAACCTTATGACGTCGTGATGGCGCCGCATCATGGGAGCGAGCGGAGTATTCCGGCGCGGTTCGCGGGCTGGTCGCGGCCCCAGTTTGTGATTATCAGCGGCGATGAGGAAGATCGACATGATTCGACGATCGACGCTTATGCTTCGGGCGGGGCGGAGGTCTTTCATACGGCGGAGGATGGGGCGGTGGTGGTGGAGATTTTTTCCGGCGGCGAGCTGCGGGTGAGGGGGTTTGCTTTTTGAGGCTTTTGCGAGCGAGCGGGAGATTGGAAAAGGGCTTGTTTTTGCGAAGTGGCCCAATCGGCCCAACTTGGCCACACTCAGGGAGCTTGGTCAAGTTCGATGGCCAACTTGGGCGGTCAGGTAAGGAGTTGGTGGCAATGGTGGCAACGGTGGCAAGCTCTCGTGGACGTTGGCAATGGTGGCAGTTGGTGGCAAGAGACGGGCGCGATTGCAGGTGCAATTTGTTGGCGGTTGTTTTACAAACTGCTTTCACTATTTTTGAACTTACAGGGCATTGAGGAAGGGGGAGGGGGGACGCCAAAAGGGTTGTTTCCGTCGCTACTCGGCCAAGTTTTGACTTTGGAACTCCCTAGTTTGCCATTTACTCAAGGGTTTTCTGGTGGGGCTCTTGGCGTTGTAATGGAGTCGATCTTGCTTTGGCGTGCTATCAGCCGCTACAAACGAGGCAATCTGGAGGCGGGTTTCGTGCGAAGGGCGGCACGGAGGAGCGAGGGGCTGGCGGGTGCTTTTCCGCAGTGGGGTTGGAGTGAGGGGTTTTTGGCGAAGGAGTTGCCGATGCGTGGGGTGGTTTTGGGGGTTGGGATTTGGGTGGTGTTGGGCGTCATTGCAGCGCCATCGTATTCCCAAGATGTGAAACTTGAGTCGTTGATAGGAAAGGAAGTGTTTGTTCGCGATGGCGTCGTTCTAAAAGTTGGCGAAAAGGTGATTGATCCGGAGCGTGATTTGTGTTTTCCGGGGCACGTCATGGAAGTCAAAGGCCAGGATGTTCGTTTCGAGAATGCCTGGGCAAAGCGAAGTGAAATCATGACGGTAAACGAGGCGTTTACGTTTTATGATGCTGCAGTAAAGCGTGATCCAACTTCAGCAAGAGCCCTGCGAGGACGCGCGGCATGCTGGTTTGTCAAAAAGAAATACGCGAACGCCTTGGAAGATTACGGCGCGGCGATAGCTATCAATTCGAAGGATGCAAAAGCGTGGAGAGGGCGAGGAAATGCTTACCGCGCCCTAAAGAAATGCTCGGAAGCGGCGAAAGATCTCGATCGATCTGTGATCCTCGATGAGGATAGCGTCGCCACGTACTTGGATCGAAGCGGCATCAAGAACAACACGGGTGATCACGATGGGGAACTGCGCGACTGCGAAGCGGCGATTCGCTTATCGCCGAGATATGCGCGGCCTATTCATTCGAGAGCAGGCGCCTATCTCAATTTGCAACAACCCGATAACGCGATCAAAGACTTTGAAGAAGTTATTCGGATCGACTCGAGTTACATCGATGCATATCACGGACGAGCAGCGGCAAAGCTGTTGAATGAAGATATTGAAGGTGCGATTAGCGACTGCGATGAGCTATTGGCGCGTAATCCGCAAGATGCCGAAGCTTTCAGAATTCGTGCGGGGATCCACTTTCGAACAGGCGAATTTGACAAAGTTCGAACCGACGTCAATCGGGCGATTGAATTAGGCCATCGTCACGAAGATCTCTATAGTTTTTCGGGTATCGTTAAGATGCTGGAGGGGGACAAAGAGGGCGCACTAAATGACTTTAACACGGCAATCGAACTGAATGATCATAGCGCACGACCTTTTCGAAATCGCGCCGCATTTTTTCAGGAGAAAGCGGACTTCAAGGCAGCACTCGCCGATCTAAATCAAGCTATCGAGATCGCACCCAAGGAACCAGAAAATTACTACCAGCGCGCGGTCACAAGGTCGATGCTGAAGGATTTTCGATGGGCGATGGATGATATCAATAAGTCCATCGAGCTTAGGCCTGAGTACGCCGACGCAATTTGTTGGCGAGGAGAGATTCACTTCGATCTGAAAAAATACGAGCTCGCAATTGAGGATTACAGTCATGCCATTCGATTAAAGCCAAAGAACTGGAATGCCTGGTGTGGTAGAGCAGCTGCTAACCGCGAGCTTGGGCGGCTAGATGAGGCGATGAAGGACTACAAGGAGGTGATTCATTTTGATTCGCAAGATCCGCGAGGTTGGGTGGGGCGGGGATTGATCAGCCACATCCAAGGCGACTATACGAGTGCATTCAGCGACTACGACCAAGCGATGCGTGCTGATCCGACATTCTCCTATCCTTACTGCCTCACAATCATTCTGCTCACGACCTGTCCTGTTGAGCAGCTTCGAAAACTTAAATCAGCCGAGAGACTTGTCGAAAGCGCAAATGAGCTTGATCCCGACGACTCCTATACCCTTGTTGCGAATGCGTGCCTTCACGCATTGAAGGGCGAATTTAATAAAGCAGTCGAACTGCAGAAGAAAGCTCTTGAGGACAAAGACTACGCCAAAGATGACCGCCCCCTCATCGGCGCCGCCGACGCCCAAGCCCGAATCGCCGCCTGGGAGAAAGGCGAACTCTGGACTTATAGACGCCGGTAAGCTCTCATATGTCGAATCAAGTTCGATGTAAAATTGGCCAAGGAGCAGCCAATGCGCGGCGCGCCCTGCCGGATTGAATTGTTGCTCGTTTTCTGGGCGAGCACATGGGCGGCGGTTGCCCAAGATCATTTGTCGACGGCGCCCACACGGATTGGACCGACAGCAAGGTTTGCGGTGGGACAAGATGGCCTTCTAGCATTGCGTAGCAACCCGCCTGACGAGAAATCGGCCGCTCGGTTGATCAAACAGGCAGACACCAAAGTACGCCGAAAGGATTATGCAGGCGCCATTCGCGACTGTGACGCGGCGATCAGGCAAAATGACGCCGCCGCACGCGCCTACTTTGTTCGCGGAATGGCGAAGGGCTTCCTCAAGCAACATCAAGAATCGCTACAGGACTTCAATCGCGCGATTGAATTGGACAAGGATGACGCAACGTTTTGGCATTGGCGAGCTTGGGCGAAGGACGCGCTTCGCGACTTCGAGGGCGCGATCGTCGATTACGACAACGCAATCCAAATTGATGGAAAAAACGACGTTGCGCATTTTCAACGAGGCTGCGCTCACTACGAACTGAAGAACTATCAAAAAGCGTTAGCCGACTTCGATCGAGCCCTCGAAATCAAGAATCACGATCCTCTCGGGTGGGTTTGGAGAGCGAATACCAAGTTTGAACTTGGAGATTTCGCGGGAGCCATCGCCGACTGTGATCAAGCCCTTCGAATCGATTCGAAATGCAAGCTCGCCTATTACAGTCGCGGAAGCGCGTATCACCGCTTGAAGCAGTTTAGCGAAGCCATCAAAGACTTTGATCGAGTACTCGAGTTCAATGGTCGCGATTCCATGGCCCTGCAATATCGGGCGACCGTGAAGCAATCGATGGAGAACATCGAGGGCGCGCTCGAAGACGCGGATCGAGCAGTCCAAAGCGATCCGGCGGCGGCAAGCAGTTGGGAGTTGCGGGCACGACTCCGAATTCAAAAGCGCGATTTTGCCGGCGCCATGGTCGATGCCAACAAGGCGATCGAGCTGGATAAATCCACGCTCGATGCATGGCGTTCGCGGGCCTGGCTAAACCTCGAGCACGAGGAGTTTGACGACGCAATTCAAGATTGCAGTGAAATCCTAAGGCAAGATCCGCGAGACGCGACAGCCCATCTGTACCGCGGCAAGGCGCACTATCAACTCAAACACTTAGATCTCGCTATGAAGGACTTCGACCAGTCGATTGGAATCGATGGCGCGAATCCCGAGGCGTGGATCTGGCGAGCCCATGCGAAGTCCGACGCCCAGGATTATGTCGGAACCGTTCAAGACCTCGACGAAGTTCTTAAACTCATTCCCTTGGACGCAGATAGTTGGTTTGGTCGCGGCGGGGCCAAGTATTACGCGGGAAATCGGGATGGCGCGAAGGAGGATTTTGATAAGGCGATTTCACTCAATCCTCAAAACGCTGGCGCGCTGTTCTTTCGAGGCTACATGTACCTTGAGAACAAGAACTACGCGGAGGCCTGCAAAGACCTGGAAGCCTCCGTTCGACTGCAGCCTAACGACAGAGCTTATGCCGAGCTTGCGACGGCGAAGTTGGAACTAAAGAATCCCGCAGGCGCGATCGAAAGCCTGAGCGAAGCGATTCGACTGAACCCGGGGGAATTGAATTACCGCGCTGCTCGCGGTTACGCCCTCATCGAAACATCGGACTATGCCAGCGCGATCGCAGACCTCGATGTGGCTCTCAAAGAGCGTCCCGAGGAAGTGAAGTATCTCGTATCTCGGGGCACCGCAAAGCAGATCCTGAAAGATTTCAGCGGCGCGGCCCGAGACTACGACATTGCAATTCGGCTTGACCCCAGCGACGCGGATGTGTGGCTGCGGCGGGGTTATGCGAAACAATCGCTCGGTGAAATCCAAGCCGCAGTCGAAGACTACGGCGAATCAATCCGCCTCGACCCGAAGATTGATCAAACTTATGTCGGCCGCGGTTTGGCGAAAGTGTACTTTGAGAAGTACGCCGAAGCTGTGAGCGATTTCGATAAGGCAATCGAGCTGAATCCGCGATTCGAGACACCGCTCCTCGCCAAGGCGATTCTGCTCGTCGTCGTGCCCGACCCGGCGTTCACCGATTTCGCGGCGGCGGAAAAACTCTGGCAAAGCGCCTCGGAAATCGAACCTGAAAACGGTTACCAAAATGCGGCCAAAGCGTGCATCCTAGCTAAAAAAGGCGATTACAAATCGGCGATCACACTTCAGCAGAAAGCCCTCGAAGACAAAGAGTACTCCCAAGATGACCGGCCCATTGTTGGTGGGAAGGACGCGGCTAAGCGGATTGCGGCTTGGGAGAAGGGGGAGTTGTGGACTAGTAAGAAGCGGTAGGAGTTTGGATCTGGTTCCCAGGCACCAGTCACCCATTGCTATGATGGAGGGCGCGCTCTGGAGAGATTTTTATGCCGACGCATGACTGGACTCGCGTTCCGGCTGGATTGTTTCATGATTTTCACCAATGCTGGACCGTTTGCATTAAGGACTCGCTGAATGATGGAGGCTTGCCGCCGGGGCACTTTGCAATCTTCGAGCAAAAAGTAGCGCACCCGGAGCCGGAAATTACCGCCCCGGTGGAGTCGGATGGGGCTTGGTATGCTGCGAAGGCGAATCGGATTTCTATTCGGCATCCGCTTGGTGAAGTGGTTGCCGTTATTGAGATTATTTCGCCGGGGAATAAGGACAGCCGGAACTCGATTCGCTCGTTTGTCGAGAAGGCGGTTGCCTATTTGCGGAATGGGATTCACTTACTGATTGTTGATCTCTTTCCGCCCTCTGACCGTGATCCGCAAGGGATTCATAAGGCGATTTGGGATGAGTTGACGGATGAGGCGTTTGCGCTTCCCGTTGGCAAGAATCGGACGCTGGTTTCTTATCAGGCGGTGGATGGCTATACGGCTTACATCGAACCGCTGAGTGTAGGGGATCGATTGCCGCAAATGCCCTTATTTCTTGAACGCGATCATCATGTGCTTGTTCCGCTCGAAGCTACTTATGATGCGACGTGGGAGCTTTGTCTGGAGCCAATTCGGGAGATGGTTCAATAGCTTCTTGTGAACTAAGTTGTTGAGTGCGACCAGCCATTGGCCACCCGCGGTGGCTTCTTGTAAATCTAGTACGACCAGGCGGGCTGCCCGCAACTCAAGGATTATCTCGGGCCTTCGACCCTTGTGATTGGGTGGCGGCCGTGTACCAGGGCCTACGCAGAGTACTGCTCCGACCCTGGCTACGATATCTCAGGCCGTTGGCCCTAAATTCGATTACGAGTACGAAAATGTGTGCGGCTTGGGAAAAAGTGGCTGGGTAGTAATACTGCCATGCCACCGTGGAAGTCCTTTGGGTCTCAATAAACTCCCTTCGCTTACGCTCCGGGCTCCAGTTAATTATGGGCTGCGGTTACTACTTGCCTCTGCGAGGTCAGTCGAGGATGGCAGTTTGTCAGACTTCGGTCACCACATGGGCTTCGTCGATTCGGCGCCAGGCGTCTAGGACTGCTGGGCGGGCTTGGTCCCAGGTCATGCCGCCGATTTTTCTTTGGGTCTCCCAGGCTTCCGCTAGATCTTTTTCTACTTCGGCGAATTGGAAGTCGCGGTAGGTCGATTGGGCTTCTCGGCCGAAGCGGTAGGCGGGTTCGTAGTCGGTGTAGACGAAGCCGGGCTCGATGTAAGGGCGCTCGTGGAAGTGCTCGCGCCAATAAGTTTCTTCTGTCTCTGGATTGATATAGCCCTCGGCGGAGAGGCCGGCGGCGCCGCCGACGATTGCGCCGATGGCTGCGCCTGCGACGAGAGCGGCGGGTCCGGCGATGACGCCTGCGATGGCTCCGAGTGCGGTGCCGGCCATTGCTGCGCCGAGGCCGGCTCCGAGGTGGCTGGAGGCGTGATCGGGTGTTTCATTGGGTGTGGGGTGAGGGGTTTCGAAATGCATCGTTATTTCTCCGCATCTTGCGAGTGGTGATGGTATTGGCTCCATAGTGTTGCAATCAGCGTGCCGAACGGGCGTCCGTCTCAGGCGATTTATTGGTTTTGATAGGGCGCCAAAGGCTTGACTTTGATGAGGGGGAGCGGGCTTCCCGTGCAAAATGACTGTGTGAACGACTTGCAAGGCGGCGTTGTCTAATTGGGGTTAGCAAAGCACAATTCACTTTTTCGTTCGCTTT
>JBKJSI010000714.1:0-14325 GCA_046595915.1 Pirellulaceae bacterium | reverse complement strand
CGACCGAGGTGGATCTGGCGACGGGCGACCAAGTGGAACGGAGAACCATCACGGTCTCCAAGGATTCCGAGACCTTTCAGTTTCCGCTTGCCGCCCGACCGACACGAGTGGTCTTTGACCCTCGCGACATCGTGCTCAAGACGATGAATTTCACGAAGAGCCGCGAAGAATTGCTCGACCAGCTTGCGCATGAGAAAAATCTATTACCTCGCAAGCAAGCGATCGAAGGACTCAAGGCGCACATCAACGATCCAGCGGTGAAGATCGCGCTCATCAAATCGTCGCGTAACGATCCCTTCTGGGCCATTCGCCGCATTGCACTCCAGACGATGACGGAACTCAACGAAGAGGCGATTCGCAATACGGCGATTGAGATTGCCAAGGGGGATGGGATCGCAGCCGTCCGCTCGACGGCGGTCGACCTGCTCGCAAAGTATCCCACCGAGGAGGTGAAGCGAGTTTTGCGAGAGCGAATCGAAAACGACAAGTCTTACAATGTCGTTTCGACCGCGCTGCGAGTGCTCGCCGCCATGGACGGGGTGGGCGCCGTGCCGGAGCTCGTTGCCGCCCTTTCCCGTCACAGCGCAGGCGAATCGATCATGCGAACGGCCGCAGCGGCGCTTTCTAGTGCGAACCGCAACGAAGCGATCGAACCGATTCAGAAACTGCTTGCAGGGAATGAGTCTGCCGATCGGCGCATCATCTTGCTCGGGGCTTTAGCTGCGCTCAAAGGCGGCGACGCGGATTCTCTTAAGGTGCTCGAAGCGCAAATGAGCCATGCACGACCTTCCGTTCGCAAAGCCGCATTCGATGCGATCGCCACACTTGGCAACCGCAGCGCCATTCCTGTGCTCGAAGCCCGCCGCACTCAAGAGAGCACACCCAATATGACCAAAGCGATTGATGCGGCGATTGAAAAGCTGAAAGCCTCGACTTCCGACAAAGAGCAAAAGCTCCTCACTGAGGTCGAGCAGCTCAAGAAACAGAATCAAGAGCTGGAAGAGCGGCTTAAGAAGCTTGAATCGGTCAATTCACCAAAGTAGGCGCAGGCGGCGACAGTGCTGAGGGACAACTCACAAAGGCCAAGCCTTTCCAAGGATTCCCTTTTGCATTTTCACTAGCTCCTTAATCCCCTTCTTCGCCAGCCCTAGGAGCGTCGCGAGTTCGGCATCATCAAAAGTTGCTTCTTCACCTGTCCCTTGGATTTCGACGAACTTTCCGCTGGCGGTCATGACGACGTTCATATCGACATCGGCGGCGACGTCGAGTTCGTAGTCGAGATCGAGCACCGCTCGGCCGTTGACAAGGCCGACGCTGACGGCTGCGATGCCATCTTTGATGGGCGATTTTGCGGGATCGGGTAGTTTTGCGCGAATGGCGTGGACGGCGTCGACTAGGGCGATGAAGGCGCCGGTGATGGAGGCGGTTCTGGTGCCGCCGTCGGCTTCTAGGACGTCGCAATCGATGGCCAGCGTTCGTGGGCCGAGTGCTGAGAGGTCGATCACGGCTCGCATCGAGCGGCCGATTAGGCGTTGGATTTCGGTGGTGCGGCCGTCGACTTTGCCGCCTCGCTCGCGTTGCTTTCGTGGCGAAGTCGAGCCGGGCAACATGTTGTATTCGGCCGTGATCCAGCCGGTGCCTTTGCCTTCCATCCAGCGGGGTACTTCTTCGGTGATGCTCGCCGTGCAAAGGACGCTCGTGCCGCCGCATTTGTAGAGCACGCTGCCGGGCGATACTTTGGTGAAGCGTCGCTTGACGGTGACTTCGCGGAGTTCATCGTCGCGGCGTTTGCCCTCGCTCTTGCTGCCGGCGTTTTTTGTCTTGCTCACTTCTTCGCTCCCAAAATCCAGGCCAAGACGCCTTTTTGCACATGCATGCGGTTGGCCGCCTGCGTCACGATGACGCTTTGAGCGCCGTCGATCACTTCGTCGGTCACTTCTTCGCCGCGCCGCGCGGGGAGGCAGTGCAAAAAGCTCGCCCCCTTAGCCGCACGGGCCATGAGATTGGCCGTGACCTGGTAATGCTTGAATGCCGCCGCTCGCGCCGCCATTTCGGCTTCCTGTCCCATGCTGACCCAGACATCGGTGTAGACGCCAATCGCTCCTCGGACCGCTTCGCCCGGATCGCGCGTCGCGACAATGCTTGCCGCGGGTTCGAGCTGCTTTAGTTTCGCCAGGAAATCGGGCTTGAATTCATAACCCGCGGGTGACGCAATGGCGAACTCGACGCCCGTCCGCGCACAGGCTTCGGCGAGGCTCGCGGCTACGTTGTTGGCGTCGCCGATAAAGGCAACTCGCTTGCCCTTGAGGTCGCCGTGGTACTCGCGAAGTGTGTAGAGATCTGCCAGCGCTTGGCACGGGTGTGCCGCGTCGGTTAGGCCGTTGATGACGGGACAAGAGGCGTACATCGCGAGTTGCTCGGCATGGACATGGCTGCGGCCGCGGAAGACGAGCACGTCGATGTATTCGGTGAGCACCCGCGCGAAGTCATGGATCGGCTCGCGTTTTCCCCAGCCGACATTCTCATCGAGGAAGATGCACGATCCGCCGAGGTGGCCCATCGCCGCTTCAAAACTCACCCGCGTCCGCAGCGAGGGTTTCTCGAACAGAATCCCCATCACTTTCCGCTCGAGCAGCGGCTCGCGAATCCCTTTCTTCCAACCGTTTTTCAGCTGCTCGCTAATCTCGAAAATCTTGGCGATTTCTTGCGAGCTCAGGTCCAATACCGAAAGCAAATGCCTCATCACAACCTCTTTTCTGTTCCGTCCCGAAAATGCAATTGCTCGGGCGGCTTCTTAAGCTCCCGAGCAATCTGTGTTGATCCGCGTTGTTGGTGCGAATGGATTCTAGTTGGTCACGCCCAAAATCACCTCTTCTAAAATGTCGCAACCCTGCTCGATTTGTTCGGGCGTGATATTCATCGCCGGCAATAGTCGAATCACGGTCTTCTGCGTGCAGTTCACGAGAAGCTTTCGCTCCAGGCAGTTCTTCACGACCTGTGTGCCATCGACCGCTAGCTCGATGCCGATCATGCAGCCCAAAACGCGCACGTCTTTCACCAGCTGCGATTTTTCTTTGAGCGGCTTGAGGCGTTTCGCGAATAGCTCGCCGACTTGCTTGGCGTTTTCGAGCAAGCCCTCCTGCTCGATCATTTCGATCGTCGCGATACCCGCGCGGGCGGCGAGGGGATTGCCGCCGAAGGTTGCTGCGTGTGTGCCGGGTTTGAGATACTGGGCGATCTCCGGTCGGGCGAGCATTGCGCCGCCGGCGACGCCGCCGCAGAGGCTTTTCGCGAGCGTCATGATATCGGGTTCGACGCCGAAATATTGATAGGCGAACCAGTAACCGGTGCGCCCGCAGCCGGATTGGACTTCGTCGAAGATCAGCTTCAGGCCTTTTTCGTCGCAGAGCTTCCGCAGGCCGACGATGAATTCCTTGGTCGGGATTTTGATGCCGCCTTCGCCTTGGATCGGCTCCAGCATGATGGCGGCAGTTTCGTCGTCAACTAGCGCGCGGGTCGCTTCGAGGTTGCCGTACGGGGCGTAAACGAATCCCGGCAGCATCGGGCCGAGGCCTTCGTGGTACTTGGGCTGCGCGGTGGCAGTGAGGGCGCCGTAGGTGCGGCCATGAAACCCGCCTTCGAACGTGATGATCTTGTATTTGCCTTTGCCCGAGCTGAGGCGGGCGAGCTTGATCGCGGCTTCATTGGCTTCGGCGCCGGAGTTACAGAAAAATGCCTGCCCGCCGAAGCTTCGTGTGGATAACATTTCGGCCCAGCGGCCTTGGGCTTCCATGTGCCACGTGTTGGGCACGTGGATGAGCGTCGCGACCTGGTCTTGCACCGCCTGCACGACTGGCGCAGGACAATGGCCGAGTAAATTGCAGCCCCAGCCCGGGAAAAAGTCGAGGTACTGATTGCCCTCGCTGTCCCAAATCAGCGAGCCTTCGCCGCGGACGAGATTCACCGGATAACGCGTGTAGTTCGCGATCACGTATTGCTTGAATAGATCGACCACTTCCGTTGAACTCATGCCAGCTACTGTCGACATCGCGTGATTTCCTTTCGGGTGCTTGGTGCGGGACTATGTCGCCATAAAAAATGGACGCAATTGAATGGGGACAGACACGGCGCGAGCCGGTCAGGTTCAATTACTTGCCCCGCACGATCTCCGTACCAATTCCACTGGTCGTGTAAATCTCGAGCAGGAGCGAGTGCCGCACGCTGCCGTCGATTATATGGATTTTGCGGACGCCTTTCTCCAGCGTTTCCAGGCAGGCTTCTACCTTGGGGATCATGCCCGAGTCGATCGCGCCCGAGCTGATTAGCTTTTTCGCCTCGGCCGCTGAGAGGGAGTCGATGAGTGTCGCGGGGTCTTTTTTGTCGCGGCGGACGCCGTTGACGTCGCTGAGGAAGACGAGCTTTTCGGCGCCGAGCGATTGGGCGACCGCCATCGCGGCGGTGTCGGCGTTGACGTTGTACTTCTGGCCGGAGGCGTCGACGCACATTGAGGGGATCACGGGCACCTGTCCGGCGTAAGCGAGGTTATCGATTACCAGTCGGTCGACGTGCGTTACTTCGCCAACGTAGCCGAGGTCGATCGGTTCGCCGCCCGGGTTATCGAGGAGCATTTTTTCGCCGTAGAGCACGTTGGTCGAGTTGAAGTTGAGCGGCATCGCGCGGCCGCCGAGTTCTTCGATCATGCCGGCGATCGATTCGCAGGTCTCGGTGGCGAGGACTTGCTCGACGATCTTGAGGGTGCCTTCGTCGGTGTAGCGGCGGCCTTGGATGAACTTGGCTTGGAGGCCTGCGGCGTCCATCGCTCTTGAGATTGCGGCGCCGCCGCCGTGGACCACGACCGGGCGCATTCCGACGGTCGACATGAAGACCACGTCCAGCAGCACATGCCGGATGGAGTTCTCCACCTCCATCACGCTCCCACCCAGCTTGATCACAATCGTCTTGTCACGCAGCTGCTTGATCCAACTCAAGGCTTCGACGAGGACGTCGGCCTTTTCAATCGCTTCTTTCAACGGAGGAGAGGCTCCCGGTACAGGCGGAGGGGATTGGGGCGGGCAAAAGCCAAGCGGGTAATCGTACCCCCCCAGGGCGAAATACGTCAACGGTTCCGCGGGGGTGATTGGCGTCGAATTTTCCCTTATGGGTGCGAGTTTTTGGTGAAGGAATAGCGGAGCGGAGGGGTGGAGACTTCATCGCCGCCCAAAAGGGCCGGGAAAAGGCCTCGTCTTTGTTGGTGGCAATGGTGGCAACGGTGGCAAGCTCTCGGTGATGGCGGCAATTGGTGGCAACGGTCTTGCCACCAACGGAGCGGATCGGGCAGCGGCATGAAAATGGCTTGTTTTTGCGAACTTGCCAATTTGCCAACTTGCGCACTCACGGTGGAGGCACAAGTTGGCGCGCAAGTTGGGGAGGGAGTGAAAGTTGGATGTTGGTTTCCTTGCTTTCCCGCGCTCGGGGTTGGTTTGCGCTGGTTTTCGGGGGCGGGAAGTAACTTGGAAAGCAACTTTTGGTTGGGGGAGAGTTGCTGGATTGCTGGCCGAGTCGCTCGGTCATGTTGTTGGTGGCTATTGGTGGCCAAAGTGGTAACGAGTTTGTAACTAATAGTTGTATAAATCCGTCGTTAGACGCCGTGTTTGCAGTATGGTGTTTTGGTATGCCGAGTTGGTGGGCTCTCGTTGAAGCCTTACTGATGGGTGGCTCCTGAGCGCCGAGTAGACCATTTTCGAGGCTAGTATTGTGCGATCCAATTTGTTACGAGAAATTGGGTGGATGGTTCACCGGAAATTCATGCGGTAATCTCTAGCCTTCGTGGAATCGGATTGATGTCGAAATGTTTCCCGAGCCGCTATCCGAAGGCGAGGGCAGCCTCAGAATCCAAGTTACATGCACTACACATGTCATCTTTGCAAGGCTGAGCATGAGAATGCGCCAACCTGCTTTGGAATGGACGCCCCTTGGCGCGCCCTGGTTCCGGAAAATGAGTTTGCGACTCGTGTGGAGTTAAATGCCGACCAATGCGTGGTCGACGAAAAGCAATTCTTTGTCCGAGGAAACATCGAAATTCCGATTCTCGGTCACGCCGAACCGCTTTCATTCTCTGTCTGGTCGTCGCTTAATTTGGATAGTTTCTTACACATGTGCGATCGGTGGGATGCGGCAGATCGTGGCAGCGATGCTCCTTATTTTGGTTGGCTCTGCAGTCCGATCTCGGTTTATCCCAGCACCGTTCACTTGAAGCTCTCCGTTCAGTCGCGGTCGCCGGGCTTAACGCCAATCTTCACGGTCGAAGAATCGGCCCACCCGCTTTCAATCGATCAACGTCAAGGAATATCCATTCAGCGCTGGCAGGAAATTGTCCATCATTTACTTCACAATGAGGGGCCGTCCAGCGATACTAGGTAAAAGCCTCCAAAGCAGAATTTGGCTGCGGTTGGCGAGAATTGAGCAAGTTTCATGTCTTTAGCCATTCCCCCAGAAGCTCCTCCGCTGAATCAAGAACCTTCCGGCGCGATCCGCATTGGGAACTCTCGCGTTCTGCTCGAATTGGTCATTCGCGCATTTCAGGATGGAGCTATTCCAGAGGCAATTACGCAGGCCTATCCGGCTCTTGCTCTTTCTGAAGTCTATTCGGTGGTCGCATTTTATTTGCGGCATCCGAAAGATATTGCGGAATATTTGGCTCAGCGAGAATCACAGGCAGAAGCGACGCAGGCCAAGGTTGAAGCGTCGCAGTCCGATTTGAGTGACATTCGCAAACGACTTTCGACCGCTGCGAGTTCACGTACGTTGATGCAGGCGTCGCCCACAGCCGCGGAGTCATCCACCGCGACCTCAAGCCCGCCAACGTCATCGTCGGCGCCTTCGGTGAAGTCCAAGTGATGGACTGGGGCTTAGCAAAAGATCTCAACAAAACCGCCTCTGCCATTACTTCGCGCGCAATAGAAGCAGCAGCTAAAGCGAAAGAAGAGATCGACCCAGAGCAAACCGGCGACTACCTCGACTCCAACGTATCAGGCTATCACCAAACCGAAATGGGAGTGGTCCTTGGCACTCCCTCCTACATGTCCCCCGAACAGGCGCGAGGCGAAACGCTCGACGCCCGAGTCGATGTCTTCGCCCTCGGCGGAATCCTCTTTTCGATTCTGACCAAAGCCCCACCTTTCATGGGCAAAACCTCCGCCGAGGTCATCAAAAAAGCCGCCGCCGCCGACTTAGTCGAAGCCAACAAACGACTCCATGACTGCGAAGCCGATCCCGATTTGATCGCCATCTGCCGCCAATGCCTCAGCCCCGAGCCAGCGAATCGCCCTCGCGATGGCCGAGAAGTCGCTGAAGCAATCACCGCCTACCTCAGCAACATGCAGGCGCGTCTCCAGCAGGCCGAAATCTCTACTGCGCAAGCGAAGGAACGCGAAACCGCCGCCAAACGCACCCGCAAAATCCAACTCATCGCCGCCAGCCTGATATTCACGGCATTGGCAGTCGGGCTAGGCATCAGCCTTTGGCAATACCGAGTCGCAACCAAAGCCCTCGACCGCGCCCTCTTCGCGGAAGGGGAAGAAAAGAAACGTTCCGGCGAACTCTCCAAATCACGCGAGCAAGAAAAGAAACGCGCCGATGACCTCGTCAAATCCCAAGCGGAGGAAAAGCAGCGTGCGGATGAACTTTCTAAAGTCTCCAAATACCAAGCCGATATGCTTCAGCAGTTGAGGCCCGAAGAGGCGGGCGTCAGCCTCATGAAAGACCTTCTCTCGCGCTACAACGCCGTCATCGATAAAGGAAATTTGTCTGACGCTGAAAAGGCTTCCAAAAAAGATGCGTTTAAGAAAGAGCTGTACACCGTCAACGCGACAGACACCGCCGTGCAATTGATTGATACTGTAATCCTAGCGCCGGCAGTGAAAACCATCGATAAGGAATTCGCAAAACAACCAGTCGTCGATGCCAAGCTCCGCAACTCTTTGGCCGTCGTTTATGGCAAGCTGGGGAAAGCAAATGAATCGGCAGTGTTAGCGAAGCGAAGTTATGAGGTGCGCGTACAGGAGATGGGCGCACGTCATCGAGATACCTTGGAATCCCGGTTGCAGTTTGCGGGCGCCCGACTAGCACTTCAAGAGTTGTCGAACGCGGAAGCAGATGCGCGAGCAGCGTTCGAGGAGTACCAAAAGCAATTCGGCGAGGATGATGACTTGTCTCTGAACGCTGGAGGGAATTTGACGCTGATTTTGGAAGCTCAAGGGAAATACGATGAGTGTGAAGCGATTGGCCAGCAAATTTTGCAGAGACGCTTGCGCCAAAATCCACCTGATCCAAAAAGAGTCGCCGAGGCAACCAGTATGCTCGGTCGATTCATGACGAAAACAGGCAAATATGACGACGCACTCAAACTCCTTGATCAACAACTCAAAACGGAACGGCAAACTTCATCGCCTCTCATAGTCACCCTCTCAAGTTTCGCTGACGTGCTACTCAGAAAAAAAGAGTTTGCACGCGCCGAGCCCTACCTCCGCGAGACCCTAGCACTCAATCGAAGTGAAAATGGAAATGACCATCCATTGACCGTGAACGCAATGCAAAGTCTTTCGGTTGCCCTGACAGAGTTGCGGAATTTCCCGGAGGCTGAAACTCTTGCTACGGAGGCCTTGGAAAAATTGCGGCAAATGCGCGGCAATGAGCACCTCTCGACGCTGACTTGCCTCAATGTGCTGGGCCAAGTGCTGATGAAGCAAAATAAGTTCAACGAAACGGAACCCTACTTCCGAGAAGCCTATCAAACGGGCCTTCGTGCCCTCGGCGAAGATCACCCGGAAGTCATCGTCTTTACCAACAACCTCGCCATGGTCTTGCAGCGCCAGCGACGTTTTCCGGAAGCGGAAACTCTCTTTCGTACTTCACTAGAAAAAAATCGCAAGCTGCAAGGCGACGACCATCCCTACACCATCACGATGACGATCTACTTCGCCGATTTCCTCCGTCAATCGCGAAACCCCGCCGAAGCCGAGAAACAACTACGTACCGCAATCGATAGCCTCATGCGAAACGCAGGCGGCAAAGAAAACGCCGAAATCATCAATCTCATCGGCACGCTCGGCGCCGTCTGCCGCGATTTAGGAAAGCTCCCCGAAGCGGAAGTGTCTTTTCAAAAAGTGATCGATTGGAATTTAGCAAACTCCGGCCCCGACCACGCAAATACCATTGTCGCCCGCCTTCGAATGGCCACCCTAAGAGTCGCACAGGAGACACACGCCGAAGTCATCGCGATCCTCAGGCCGCTCGACGGCAAGATTAGCAAAGCATTCCCACAACCCGCCGGCGACTTAAGACAAGCCTCTCTAAAAGGCATGCTAGGAAAATCCCAATCCGCACTCGCCAAAGAAGACGCCGACTTCAAACTTGCCGAAGCGGCCCTACTAGATGCACGCAGCACATTCTCCAAACTCCGCACCGACAAAGACATCGAAACCGTCGAGTGGACCAAAGCCCTCGTCGACTTCTACACCAAATGGAATGAAGCCTCCCCCAATAGCGGCCACGACAAATCCGCCGAAACCTGGAAAGCAAAGCTGTTGCCCGAGCAGAAATGATCCACACTCAAGTAGTCGCGGCGCTGCGCAGAGCGCGCACACTAATTTAGTTTTTCGTGAATCTCGAAGGTAGGCTCCTCCTCGAAGAAGGAACCAAAAAAGGCTACTCGCGAGGAATTGTCAATAAGTAATTAGAATGTAACATTGCGTCGCTGCCGAACTCCCCCCTCCTTTAGGGCGCCAGACCGGGTGCGAAAACCATCGCGTTCTTCTCAGAAAAACGCGAAAAGTGCTTGTTTTCACGAACTTGCCGCCGAAGAGGCCCCTTGGGGGCAAGTTCGTAGAGAGAGGGGCAAGTTGGGCCCCTTGGGCCCCTTCGCAAAAACAAGGGCTTTTTGCAAACCTCCGCGCACCGAAGGCAGGATCGCCGCCGGAGTTAGTGGCTACCCTGCTCAGCCAACCAGCGTTCCGCATCCAACGCCGCCATACAGCCCGTGCCCGCCGAAGTAATCGCCTGACGGTAGTAATCATCCGCCACATCGCCAGCCGCAAACACGCCTTCAACACTCGTCCAAGTGCGATACCCCTTGGTCCACTTGATGTAGCCCTTCTCGTTCGTCTCGACCTGCCCGTTGAGAAACGAGGTGTTGGGCGTGTGTCCGATCGCCAAAAACAGGCCTGCCGTCGTGACATCGGTGCATTCGCCGGTCTGTACGTTCTTGAGCTTTACCGCGGTCACGCCTTCCTTCTCTCCGCCGATCACCTCGTCGACCACGCTGTGCTTCACGATTTCAATCTTAGAATTCTTCGCCGCGCGGTCGACCATGATCTTGCTCGCCCGCAGCACGTCGCGGCGGATCACCAGCATCACCTTGCTCGCGAACTTGCTCAAATAGTCCGCCTCTTCCACCGCCGAGTCGCCGCCGCCGACCACCATCAGCGGCTTGCTGCGAAAACGAGGCAACGCCCCATCGCAAACCGCACAGGCGCTAACCCCGCGATTCTTGTACTTGTCCTCAGAAGGCAGCCCGAGGTAATTCGCCTTCGCGCCGGTCGCGACGATGATCGTTTGAGCCTCATGTTCGCCGCTATCGCGCGAGATGATCTTGAACGGGCGCTTGGAAAGATCGACCGCGACGATGTCGTCCGTGATGATCCGCGTCCCAAAGTTTTTTGCCTGCTGCCGCATGAGCTCCATCAGTTCGGGGCCGGTCACCGCATGCTTGCCCTCGTGCCCCTTGGGGGCGGGCGGCATCATCGCTTTGCGGTCGGGGTCGATGGCCGAATCGAGGAACTGATCGAGCATGCCGCTGGGGAAACCGGCGTAGTTTTCGACTTCCGTCGTGAGGGCGAGCTGCCCCAAAGGGAGGGTGTTGTTGACGCGATTTTCTTCGGTAATCGCCCCTTCAAAGAGAAGCGGCTCGAGGTTCGCGCGAGATGCATAGATTGCCGCCGACCAGCCTGCGGGACCGCTTCCAATGATGACGACTTTTTCGGCCACGTTTCGCTCGCTTAAGTGCTGTGTTGGCAATAGGTTGAGTCAGACCATTCGCGTTGCGGCGCTTGGTGAAGACTAGTATTCTAGCTATCAGACAATGTGGCGCAAGGCGCCCAGAGGCGGCCTCCGAGTTGGGGGCATAGGCGCTCCGTCACGTTGTGGGGAATCATCGATGCCACTCTTAGCAATCGTCCTCGGTTCGGCGGCGATCTTGCTCGTTGCCTATTTTACGTATGGCGGCATTCTCGCGCGGCTTTTTCAATTGAGCCCAACGGCCAAAACGCCCGCCTATGAGCTGCAAGACGATCTCGATTTCCAACCCTTGCCGCCGCGATCGCTACTGCCCCAGCACTTCTCCGCCATCGCGGCTGCCGGACCGATTGTAGGGCCAATCCTCGCGGGCCTGACGTTCGGTTGGCTTCCCGCGCTGATATGGATCTTGGTCGGCTCGATCCTGATCGGTGGCGTGCATGACATGGCGGCGCTGGTTGCGTCCGTGCGGCACAAGGCGAAGTCAATCGCCGAAGTCGTCCGCGAGCAGATGAGCCCGGTCTCCTATTTTCTGTTCCTGACGTTCATCTGGATCGCGCTGGTGTACATCATCGTCGCATTCGCGGATGTGACGGCGTCGAGTTTTGTCGGCGCCGCGAAAGAGGAAAATGGAAATGTAGCAGGTGCCGCGATCGCGGGATCATCGTTGCTCTATCTGATTCTGCCGATCGGCATGGGCCTCGCGATTCGCTATCTGAAGGTTCCGGCAGGCATTGCGACGCTGGTTGCCTTGCCGCTCGTCGTCGGCGCCGTGCTGATCGGCAAATACGTGCCAATCGATTTGCAGGGCTGGCTGCATCTCGATTCCGAAGGAACCGCGCGAAAGTACTGGGCGGCGATTTTGCTCGTGTATTGTTTGGCGGCTGGCGTCGCGCCGGTGTGGCTGTTGCTGCAACCTCGCGGCGAGCTGGGCGGCTATTTTCTCTACGCGGCACTGGGAATCGGCGCGCTAGGCTTAATGCTTGGCGGCGGTAATGCTCAATATCCTGCCTTTCGCGGCTTTGAAATTGCGGCGGAAGGAAAGCCGACCGTCGCGCTGTTCCCCATGTTATTCATCACGATCGCTTGCGGCGCCTGCTCGGGGTTTCATTCGCTGATCGCCTCGGGGACGACAGCAAAACAGCTTCGCAAGGAGACCGACGCGAAGGTCGTTGGCTACGGCACGATGCTGCTCGAGGCGATGGTGGCGGTCGTTTCGCTCTGCTGCGTGATGATGTTTTTGCCGGGAAGCACGGAACTCAAGGGAACGCCGAACCAAGTTTATGCACAAGGATTAGGTCGGTTCGCACAGACACTAGGCATCCCGAAGGAAGCGGCGATCAGCTTCGCGCTCTTGGCGTTCACCACGTTTGTTTACGACACGCTCGATGTCTGCACCCGTCTTGGGCGGTTCATCATCGAAGAACTCACGGGCCTGCATAACTGGGTCGGCAAGCTGATCGGAACGGGTCTCACCGCCGGCGTGCCGCTTTTTTTCCTACTGCGACATCCTTCGAGCGCGCCGCCGCTCTTTCAGACGTTTTGGAATCTCTTCGGCGCGAGCAATCAACTTCTCGCGGCGCTGACGCTGCTGGGGGTTACCGTGTGGCTATGGAATACCAAACGGGCGACTTGGGTTTGGTTCGTCGTCGGTCTGCCGACGGTCTTCATGTACGCCATGAGCACCTGGGCGCTCGCGAATATGACGATTCCGAAACTGCTATCCGAAAATCGGCCGAGCTTTTTGACCGATCCGGTGCCCTATGTGGGCCTCGTGCTGCTCGCACTGGCGGCGGCGATGTTGCTGGAGGCGGTGCGGGTGATTTTCTTTCAGAACGCCGGCCCGCCAATGGGCCCGAAGGTGGTGATGAAGGCGGCTTCGTAAGGAGCGTCAAGAGATTATCCAGCGTCAAGTTCGTCCTTTGCGGATTGAACACGCTGTTCGATTGCATCAGGATGGCCTCGGCCATCAACCACTGAAACGACGGTTATTTGATTTGCTTGACTTTCGTAGAAGATGATGTGTTCAAACTTCCTCATCATCATGCGTTGAAATCCGAATAGTGTCACATGCACTCCAGCGACTATGGCAAGCCGAGCGAAGTCCTTTGAGAGGCAGTCCAAAAAGTAGTGACCTTTTCCCTGGCTCTCCGCTTCAAATTTCTCAAAGGCAGCATCTACCTCAGCCTGAGCTTGCTTGAGAAGGCGTACGTTCACGCACCTTGCTCCGAATTTCAGCCCAAGCTAAATCCCAGTCCACGTACTCCGCTTTGCCTTCATCGATAAGACGCCGCCTCTCTCGCAATGCTTCCATTTGTTGCTGCGAGACCGGAGGAACTTGGTTGCGACTTTCCAAATCGGCCCAAATGACCTGGATGAGATCGAGTTTCTCACCCGTCGACATTTGATCGAGTGGTAATTGGACGTTCATTCGCAACTCTCCCTTACTGGCTGCACTAAACCCATTTTAGGCAGCGCTCGCGGCAATTACTACATCGGAAATCGATCCTGCAGCGCCTCCACCGTCATCGTTTCCGTCCGTAACGCCTCCATCGCCACGACGACCGCTTCGACTGCCGGCATCGTCGTGATGCACGGCACGCCATGCTGGACCGCGGAGGCGCGGATGCGGCCTTCGTCTGTGCGGGCGCCTTTGCCGCTGGGGGTGTTAATGACTAACTGCACGCGGGCGTCGTTGAGGTAGTCGAGCAGGTTGGGGCGGCCTTCCGCGATCTTCTTGACTCGCTCAACGGGGATGTTCGCTTTCTCCAGTTCTTTCGCAGTGCCTTGAGTTGCCAAAAGCTTGAATCCTAAGTCGCTCAATTTTTTTGCCAGCGGAACAATCTGCGGTCGATGGCGCTCTTTGACGCTGACAAAGATGGTGCCTTCCTTTGGCAGGATCGTGCCCGCAGCGAGTTGGCTTTTTGCGAACGCCAAAGAAAAGCGATCGCTGATGCCCATGACTTCCCCGGTGCTTTTCATCTCGGGGCCGAGGACGATGTCGACGCCGATGAATTTGCGGAAGGGGAAGACGCTCTCTTTGATCGAGACGCGCGAGGGGATTGGCTCCTTCGTAATGCCAAGCTCCGCGAGTGTCATGCCGGCCATCGCTTTGGCGGCGAGTTTAGCGATTGGAACGCCGGTTGCTTTGGCGACGAAGGGCACCGTGCGGCTAGCGCGGGGGTTCACTTCGAGGACGTAAACCTGGTGCTTGCCCTCCTCCTTTTTGACCGCGAACTGGACGTTCATCAGGCC
>JBKJSI010000643.1:0-7112 GCA_046595915.1 Pirellulaceae bacterium | reverse complement strand
CTTCCCCAAGCCTCAACAAAGACAATTTCGCAACCGACCTCGGACGCCCTGTCAAGATCGATCAACCCCGCCGAGATCGGCCCGCCGCGCATTGCCGACTTCGACATCACGCACTTTGCCCGCGTCGAAGAGGGCTCCAAAGTCGAGAATCGGGGGATTTTCGGGAAGACGACCTGGACGGCCAAGCAGAAAGACTTGGTGACCTTGAACTTGAAGCTCACGCGCCCCGCTTACACTTATTTACTCGCCTTTCGCCCCGATGGCGTGATGGAGCTTTGCTATCCCGAAGAGGAGAACCTCATTCCGCCTATTTCTACCGAGGCGAGCTATCCCTTTGAATCGGCCAGCCGCACCAAGGGATATGGCCTCAGCGAGTCGGCGGGTCTGTGGGTCTTTACGGCGATCGTCTCCGAGGCGCCGCTGCCCGCTTTCCAGGAGTGGAAGCAACTTCATCAACTCCCGACACCCAAAAACTCGCAGGGTCTCAGTGGCGTCGTCCTGGTCGATGACGGCCAGTCGATCGACCAGTTGCGCGCGGCGGGCGCACAACGCGGCACGCGAGGCAAGGGCGAAGAGATCCCCGGCCAAAAGACGCTCGAAACGATCGACAACGCGGTGAAACAAGCCGCACCAAACGCCTCACTCCGCAGCATCGGCATCATGGCGACTCCCGTGAATTAAGCACCCATCGAAGCGGTGTTGAATACCTTCGTCGCCATCAACTAAACAAAAATCCATTGCATTGCCCTTGGGATCTATTCATGCTTCACCTGCTTTTATCACTCCTGATCGCGGCCTCGCTCGCGGATGCTGCCTATTCACAAGAACCCAAGACCGAGGCAAAAGCGCAGGAAACCAGGCCGCCTTATGAGCGCCTACTAACGGGTGACGACGCCAAAAAGGCGGAAGAGCTTCAGCAGCAAATCGACAAATTATCAAAAGCCGATGACTACGCAGGCGCGATTAGGTCGGTCGAGGAGCTACTGTCGCTGCGAATCAAAGTCCAAGGCGCGGACCACTACAAAGTCGTGAATGCGAAACAAAACCTGGAGGCTCTTTCCAAGGTCGCAGCGCTCGAAGTCGAGAAGCGAGAAGGTTGGCGGTTGGCCATGAAATCCGAGAGCAGAGCAGCCGAATTGGAGGCAAAGGTCCGGTACGCTGCTGCGTTTCCCATCCGACAAAAGATCCTGGACCGGCGGCGTGAGGTTCTTGGCGAAGAGCACCTCTATACGGCAACCAGTTACAACAACCTTGCCGCTAACCTGGGCGCCCAGGGGAAGGCATTCGAGGCTGCGCCGCTTTTCCAAAAGGCCCTCGACATCTGGCGGAAGATCCTCGGCGAAGAGCACCCCGACACGGCCACAGGCTACGGCAACCTCGCTTTCAACCTGAGCGCCCGGGGGAAGGCCGCCGAGGCCGCGCCGCTTCTCCAGAAGGCACTCGCCATCCGCCGCAAAGTACTCGGCGAAGAGCACTCTCATACGGCGCAAAGCTACAACAGCCTCGCCGCCAATTTGGATGACCAAGGCAAGGCCGCCGAGGCCGCGCCGCTCTATCAAAAGGCCCTCGACATCCAATGCAAAGTCCTCGGCGAAGAGCACCCTGATACGGTGACCAGCTTCAACAACCTCGCCTTCAACCTGAGCGCCCGGGGAAAAGCCGCCGAAGCCGCGCCGCTTCTCCAGAAGGCACTCGCCATCCGCCGCAAAGTCCTTGGCGAGGAGCACCCTGATACGGCGCAAAGCTACAACAACCTCGCTTTCAACCTGAGCGCCCGGGGGAAGGCCGTCGAGGCCGCGCCGCTTCTCCAGAAGGCCCTCGAAATCTTCCGCAAGGTCCTCGGCGAAGAGCATCCTCATACGGCGCAAAGCTACAACAATCTTGCCGGCAACCTGGACGTTCAAGGAAAAGCCGCCGAGGCGGCGCCGCTCCACCAGAAGGCCTTCGCCATCCGCCGCAAAGTGCTCGGCGAAGAGCACCCCGACACGGCGAGCAGCTACAACAATATCGCGTCCAACCTGGATTACCAAGGCAAGGCCGCCGAAGCCGCGCCGCTCTACCAGAAGGCCCTCGACATCCGCCGCAAAGCCCTCGGCGAAGAGCACCCCGATACGGCGAGCAGCTACAACAACCTCGCCTCCAACCTGGACGATCAGGGGAAAAACGCTGAGGCCGCGCCGCTCTACCAGAAGGCCCTTGACATCCGCCGCAGAGTCCTCGGCGAAGAGCATCCCGACACGGCCCTCAGTTACAACAACTTTGCCTTCAACCTAATCGCCCAAAAGAAGGCCGCTGATGCGGAAACGGTGCTCCGGCGAGCTCTTTTCGTCTACGAAGCAAGCCGCCTGACAGGCGCAAAAGGGATCGACCGAGCGTTACTCACCACGTTTAACCCACGGTTGTTGCTTTCCGTTCTCGAACAATCTCGCGCGCCGACGCAAGCTTGGAGCGATCTGGAAACCACGCTGGCCAGGGCGATGCTCGATGAACAACCGCAAGGCAAGGATACACTACCGCCGGAACAAGAAGCGGAGCTGAAGCGTTTGCGAGGTCGGATTGCGGCGGTGCAGCAACAGATTCTGATTCTCGCCACCAAGCAAGCTCGCTCCGCAGACGAGACCTCGCTCCTAGAAAATCTCCTTAGCGAGCGTCGAACAGCGCAAGAGAGCCTGGCCAAGATTGCCGTGGCGGCAAGCACACGCGAAGTGGCCAGCAGCGACGCGATTCGGGCCGCGCTTCCCCAAGACGCGGCGATACTGCTCTGGGCCGATGTGAGTGACAAGAGTGGTAACGTCCAAGAACACTGGGCCTGCGTGGTTCGCCTTGAAGGGCTTCCGAAGTGGGAACGCTTATCTGGCACCGGTGATGACGCCAAATGGTCCAACGATGACACCAAACTCCCTGCCAAACTGCGAGCGGCCTTACGAAGTTCCACGGCCTCACCTATCGAAATTAAATCACTCAGCGCAAGACTGCGAGCGCAACGCATTGCGCCCGTTGAAAAACACCTAGTGGGTGTAAAGACGCTGTACGTCGTTCCGGTCAACTATATGGCGGGGCTTCCCGTCGAACTGATCGCGCCGGAGTTCCAAATCGAATACGTCACCTCTGGAACCGCCCTCGCACGAGCGGCAACGAAGCCCAAGTTCTCTGGCAAAAGTTCGTTACTGGCGATCGGCGACCCGGTGTTTCCGCCCGCGGATCCGCAAAAAGTACCGCCGCTTCCGCCGGGCGGAATTTTGGTCGTGAATGTCGTCGCAGGCGGTGCTGCGGAGAATAAAGTCCAAGATGGCGACGTGCTCGTTTCCTACGGGGGCGTGGAACTCAAGGATTTTGAAACGCTAGGCAAGACGATCGCGGCCAAGGCGCAAGAGAAATCCGTACCCGTACAGATCTGGCGCGTCACCGAGGAAGGCAAGCCAGTAACCAAAACCATCGACCTCGCGCCCGGCCGGCTCGGCGCGAATCTGGCGAAGGAACCCGCCCGCGAATTACTGGCCAAGCGTCACGAAAGCGAAATGCTCTTAGCCTCCGCCTCGCGCAGTGGGCGCATCGACGAAAAGACGGGCGAAAAAGAGCCGTGGATAGAACTCCCCGGGACGGCGGTGGAGCTCGATCGATTGCAAAAAGAGTTCGGCGATCAGGCGACGATCTTCGCCCGTTCGCAAGCCAGTGAACAGAAGCTCGAAGAACTCAAAAAAGCTAACAAGTTGAAAGACTATCGCTACCTGCACTTCGCGACGCATGGTCTGGCGAATAATGACAAGGCCTTCGAATCGTTCTTGGTCCTCGCCCAAGACAAGCTGCCGACGTTCAATGCGACCGCTGGCGAGAAGTACTACAACGGCGAACTCTCGGCCCGCGAAGTGATGGATGAGTGGAAACTCGACGCCGATCTGGTCACGCTTTCGGCCTGTGAATCGGCCCTCGGCAAAGCCGGCGGAGGCGATGGACTGTTAGGCTTTACCCAAGCCTTCCTCCTGGCCGGCGCACGCAACGTTTGCCTATCGCTTTGGGAAGTGGATGACACGGCAACTTCACTCCTCATGGACCGCTTCTATCAAAACCTCCTTGGCAAGCGAGAAGGTCTTACGGAGCCGATGAAAAAAGCCGCCGCACTCCGAGAGGCCAAGAACTGGCTCAAGAACCTAACGGCCGAAGAAGTCTTAAAACTCTCGGCCGACATGACGAAGTCGGTCACTCGCGGAAAAGACGAAAAACTCCCGCCGGTACTCGAAGCGAAGACCGTTGCGCCGCAAGGCGACCTGAAAGCAAAACCCTACGCTGATCCTCGTTTCTGGTCCGCGTTTATTCTCGTGGGGAATCCAGATTGAAGCATGAAAACTCGATGCGCGAACTGTGGGCGTGCTGGAGGGGCAAGAAAATCTAACCGGCTACTGCAACTCATCGATAAGCGTAGCGTTTCCTCGGGCTACGCTAATTTCATAAACGTCAGCGCAAGCAGTTCAACTCCTTTGAAGAAGCTGCCTATCGTATTTTCTGTGGCGCCAAATCGTAACGCCCGGACAAGGTGAATACCAATCACCGCGCGGAGATCACACCTCATTTCGGCTCGATGGGTTGGATTCGACCTGTTCGCCAGCAATCTTCGATTCGATAGAATTCTGTCTCACTTTGGCGATCGTCTGCCTGTTCGGCGAAAGAGGCAACATCGGATTTTGGCTGGTTATTCCCACTGAGGCGAGCAGCGCGAGGTGCGCCTTAGTTCGCAAGAAAAATGATGCCTGAAAAACCAAACTGCTGCAGCGATCGACTAGGGCGAGTGCCGAACTCTTAGAGAGCACTGGGACTGTCAATGTCCAGAATGGTCTGACGGCAAATCCAAAGTATCGCGAGTGAGATTCAGCAGGCGATCCCCATGGCCTTGCATGGCAAAAGTCGAGATCACGAATGAGCTATCGGTTGTGCACATTCCTTGGAATGTGTGGGGACAGAAATGTCCTTAGTTTGGCGGAACTAGACTCCGAGTTGGACACGATGTCCAAAACCCCATCCACTCGGGATGGGTGCATTCCCTTGAACAAATGGGGCCTTTCAAGTCGCACCAACCCGAACATCGGGGTTTGCTTCGCAACGATCCGTAAGCCTCACCCGCCGCCAATACCTTCACGCCATACTCCTGCAGTCGCCGCCAATCGCTCCAGCAGCAATCGAGAAAGAGAACCAGAGTTCTCCGCATTGTACGAGCCATCTAGCTCGCCAAGAACCTCAAAGGGCCTGACATAGAAGGAACCAGCGGTCGGAGGGCACACCTGGGATTGGCAATCCAGATGTAGATTGTGCTCGCTGCTTTATCCACCTCGACAACTTCGCCCGACCAGAGGACTGGCTCGGAGTCCAGTGTGTCGCTGCTTCCGCGATTTTCTCGAAAGCGCTCGACGTCCGTTCGATGTCTCCATATGCAACGGCCGGAACGCAATGGCTCCCTCTTAGGTCCAGTCGAGTTCAATCGTGTGATCGATCTCCAGCACATACAGGGTCGGCGGCTGGCTCTCTCCCTCCACCGGACTTCCTGCGCGGCAGCGCATGCGGTTCCATTGGGTGGACGCGCGGAGCTCACGGCGAGTCGCCAGTCTGGCAGCTTACCACGTCGACGAATCGCTGGGAGGCATGCTCAACCCAACCGGAAACCGCGCCTGCACAAAGGTATCGCGACTTGGCTCGGGGAAGAGGTGATTGTCAAAGGAACTCTAGTTTGGTTTGCGATGGGAATGGCGACTGCGTGGCGCTGCAATTTGTAGAGTCGCCACGTCGACGATGTTTCCATGCCGAATGGGCGGCACGGCTTCTTCCCGGATCAAGGCAAAAGTCGAGGTTCGCAGTGATAGCAGGCCAGAGCAATTGACCAAGACGAGTTGAAATCGGGGATCGGGTCCGGTGAGAACTTGAACGTAGGTCGCCGCTCCAAGCCTGGAATCACAATCGCGGACCCAGGGCAACAACTCATTCGCCGCCGCAAGGGTTGCTCGGCCCGTAAGGGCGTCACGTAGCGGAGAAAATAGTCCTTCGACGACCAGTCCTTTTTGAAAAGTCAGCTTCAACCTGGGGCACAAATCCACCCGCCATGGCGTGAGCTGTTTGCCGGTCCAATGACACAAGCCGATCTCATCCTTCGAACAGATTTTGTTGTCGAGGGACGAACGCACGGCATTCCGCTTGCTGATCAAGCACCCCGACCAATCGCTTTTGGCCATGCGATCGAGCAGCACGGGCTGCTTGGAAACAGAGCAGGTGGCCGTTAGATGCTTGAGCACTCGTTTGCCTGTTTCACTGCAGGTGGCTAGTTCATGGTCGAGTGCGAGTTTGCCGGTCACGGCGCATTTTTGTAGTAAGGACTTGAGCACGACTTGACCGGAAACATCTGATTTCGCGAGTTCATCGAAGGCGGCCTTCGCGCCAGTCACTTCACATACGCCCAGTTCATCAGGCAGTACGCGACGCCGGGATACTTCGGATTCGACCAGTTCCGCCTCCATTGCGAACCTGCCGCTCAACTGCGAAGGGATAAGTAATTCCCGATCAACGCGTTTTCCCGATACGGCCGACAGGTCCATTTCATCGAGCAGCAGTTGCTTGCCGGTCACTTCGCATGTACTGATTTCGGCCAGCGCGCCCACCCGACCTGATTTGTCAGATTTCCCTACTTCGTCGGCAGCGAGGATGGCGCCGCTCAATGCTGAAATCACTTGTTCGTCGGGGCATAGCCAGCGTCCGGAAACTTGGCTGGCGGCCAACTCCGAAGCATGGCCGATTCGTCCCGAGATCGACGATGCGAGCATTTGGTCCTTTCGGCAGCGACGCCCGGAAATCTGCCTGACTTCTAGTTCATCCGCGGGCAACATCATTCCTGTTGCTTCACACTTTTCACCATGCGAAAGGCTGATCCACCGTCCGGAGAGAGGCGACCGGGTCGCTACGGATCGGGCAATCCAGGCGCCGCTGATGAAACACTGCTCGCGTTCGTCGGGCAGGATCTTTTTCCCTGTTTCCTCACACACCAGCAGTTCAGATGCCAAGCAGGTTCTTCCTGAATCTTCGGACTGGCCGAGAAAATCGACATCCGCCAATACCCCGGAGTACTCGGTCGTCCC
>JBKJSI010000567.1:0-5788 GCA_046595915.1 Pirellulaceae bacterium | reverse complement strand
TTGTTTTCGAAACACAGCCACACATCCATCCCCAATTCAAGTTGTGACAGAGCACTAGGTTGCCGATGCCGCAGCGCCTTGGCGAGTGCGGCGGAATGCGCCTGCGAGGGCGATGCGCCAGCGTGACAGTCGCTGTACCGCTTCGCAGACAAGGCGATCGACCTGCGCTGGGTCGATTGGCTTTAGTAGGTAATCGACGGCGCCAAGTTCAAATGCGGAAAGGAGAGAATCCACATCGGCCGTCGCGGTCATAATTAGCGCCTGGGTGCAGGTGTTACGGCGTTTGAGTTCACGCAACAAATCGACGCCGCTGTGCTGCGGCATCACCAGGTCGGCGACCAAGATATCGACGCTTCGTGACTCGATCCGGGCGAGGGCTTCGCTGGCTGAGCTCGTGGCAAAAAGATTGAGTTGTTCGGGGCAGACATTCTTCAGTCGATGCATGAGCAGGCGGAGTTGCGAGGGGTCATCATCCACGACACATAGATTAAAACGAAACGCGAGTGATTTCGCGCTTTCGTCGCCAGATTCCTTTGCTTTGGGAATCGCGACACGACTGGCAATCGCTTTCTCGATCGGTGATTTCGCGGATTCGTCCACTTTTGACGTAACGACTAACGGCTTACTGGCGCCGACCATCGTGCGGATCTGCGTAGTTAATCGCCCCGAAAGGTCTGAGAGCGAAGCTTGTTCGTCGACGCCACCCTCATCAAACGCGACTTTGTTCATGCCATACACGTCGGAAGTCGCTTCATCTTGGGCCAACACAAATCCACCAGCCCGACGAATGGCTTTGCCGCCATCGGCGCCATCGCGGCCCATTCCCGTCATAATAAGGCCAAGGCATTGCTTGCCATAGATTTCCGCAGCGGACTGAAATAGCACGTCGACCGATGGGCGATGGCTACTAACGTAGTCACCATCGCAAACTTCCGCCCGTACTCCATGAGCGCTTTTCTTGAGTCTTAGATGCTTGCCTCCCGGCGCGACTAGCACAAGATTCGGTCGTAATTCATCGCCGTCGGCTGCTTCCTTGATTTCCAGCCCTGACTGAGAGTCGAGCCGCTTGGCAAAAGGCGCCGTAAAAAGCTGCGGCATGTGTTGCACGACCACGATCGGTGGAAGTGGCGGCTCTAGGGCTGAGAAAAGAGAAGCTAAGGCGGGGGGGGCCACCTGTTGAGACGCCAATCACGATACAGGCGCGACTCATTTTCGCGAAATCAGGGGCAGTCGTAATCTGTTGGGCTCGTTCCGCAACTTTTTGGCGGAGGTGACGCGCTTTGCGAAGCTGGAGGATCCGCGCGACATCCGCGCCGGCCATATTGCGGATTTTGCTGGGGAGTTCCTCCAGAAAAACTTTCGCAGCGTCGGCGAGTCCTTCGGGTTTCGCGACGTAATCCATCGCACCGCGATCGAGCGCCTGGAGAGTGACTTCGGCATTGCGCTGCGCCAAAGAACTAACGACAATGACGGGCGTGGGTCGGCGCTCAAGAATATGGTCGAGAGTTTCGAGGCCGTTCATGCGTGGCATTTCGAGATCGAGCGTGATCACATCCGGCGCACACTTTTCCAGCATCTCCAGCGCTTGTTCGCCATTGGAAGCGACAGCCACGATTTCAAAATCGGGTTGTGAGCCGAGAGAATCCGTCAACAGTTCACGAATCGTCGGTGCGTCGTCGACGACGAGGATTCGGATTCGTTTTTGTGTATTCATCATTTGATTCCCGATAGTTAGATTCAATGATTGCATTAGGCGAGCCAGACTTTGACGCTGCGGCTGGCGTCGACAAGAGTAAAGAGCTCGCCTGGACTTAGGTCTCGGACCTGTTTTGAGTTGGTGATGGCGGCGATATCGATTCCTTGGCTTTTGATGCGAGCAGATAGATCATCGTCAAGGAACGTTTCGAGGCGCTCAGCACATTTGGCGGGAAAGGTGAGCAGAACAATCGTCTCTCCCGCGCGGTCGACGCGGATTTTGAGCGACTCGGCGAGCGAAGTGGTTTTCGTCATTGCGTGCGGAAACGTTGCTTGCGGCGAATTCGAGTTGGCTGAGATAGGCTCGCCAAGAATGTGCTCTAGCGTGTCTTTCCAGTTCAGTGGTGAGCCCAGTTTCGTGAGGTAATAGACCAAGCCATGAAAGGCGCGCAGGAGGGGCATTAGGCTGGGCGGCGCTGCGATGCGGAAGTTCCAGCGATCTTCGCCGAGGATTTGCGCCATTCGTTCACTGAGTCGCCAGTTGGTGAGATCATAGCTACCGCTGGCATGGAAGGGTTCAAAGAGCAGTGCGCAGAGTTGCGGTAGTTTCGCCTTGAGGGCGGTGAGCCAACTTGGATCGAAGCCAAGTGCCAGGAGCAATTCCCAGGCGCGATCTTGTGTCGGTGGAGCGACGAGGAGTTCTCGAAGCGCCTGTCGCGTTGTCGAATCGAGACGGACGGGAGCGCCAAAATCAAAAAGAACCCAACGCGGGCCTTGATTCGTCATTCGGAGTCGCACATTGCCGGGGTGCCAGTCCGCTTGCATCACGCCTTCTTCGAGTAGACCCTTGAGAAAAAAGGTGAGTAAGTCGCTGGAGAGGCGATTGCGGCGTGAACCCGATAAATCGCGGTAGCTATTATCCCATCTTTGAGCTTCAATCCAGGTGGAAACAAGCACTTCTTTGGTTGATAACTCAGAGATGGGCGACGGAATATCGATTTGCGATTCGTGGCCTGCGAGCCGGCGCATTTGCGATTGGGTTTCGGCCTCGACGGTGTAGTCGAGTTCGTTTTCGAGGCCAGCGAGAATCGTTTGTTGATACGCCTTGAGATCGAAGCCTCGCGAAAGGCCACCCATCGGCAAGCTTAGCCAGCCGAGCAATTTTAGATCGCTTTGGATCGCTTCGCGGATACCTGGGTATTGGATTTTGATCGCTACTTCGCGGCCATCGACCAGCCGGGCGCGATGTACTTGTCCGATGGAGGCAGCGAGGCCTTGTCGATCGATTTGCCGAACTACCTGATCGACCGACCGTCCCCAATTTGCTTCGAGTACGGGAAGAACACTCTCCAGTGACAGCGCTTCGCCGGAATCGCGCAATGGCGCCAATTCGCTGGCGGTCTGCTCATTCCAGGAAAAACTGAGCATCTGGCCGACTTTTTGCGGCAAACCGTGCAAGCGTCCTAAACGATCGGAGAGATGGCGCTGTGCAGCGGTGCGTGCAGCATCACTTGTGGCCAGTTTCACTTGCAGCGCCGCTTTGGCGGCCTTGGCGTGGTTCCAGTTACGCTTTAATTGGTTTGTGAGCATGGCTGCGCCCGCGTCGCCGCGCCTTTGCGTTGTGCGAGTAATTCAATGGCTCGCTGGAGTCGCGAGTGGTCGAAGGGCTTCACAATGAAATCGGCTGCACCGAGGTCAATTGCTTCTTTGATGATCGGCGCCTGATCGATTGCGCTGACCACTAAAATCTGAGCGGTGGGGTCGAAGTCTCGAATGCCCCGCAGAGCATAGAGGCCATCGTACTCTGGCATGGTGAGATCGAGCGTCATTGCGACCGGCTTCAGCAGCTGATATTGCTGAATTGCTTCCAATCCATTGGCGGCCTCGCCCACGACATCCCAGCCCGCATTTCGCGCGACATCCTTGATCATTTCGCGAATGATCATCGAGTCGTCAGTGATGAGGAGCGTTGCGTTCATAGTTTGTTACTCGGTTTGATCGCGGATGTGGAAACTGCGCTTCCTTAGAGCTGCGCGGCGGGTTGTCCCGCGACTTCGACTGCCATTTTGCATGTTTTGAGGTCAAAGGTGACGCGTCGTCCTTGCGTGCCGCCCAAATGTTCGCCAGTTAGCCGAATGGAGCGACTCGCCAAGCCCGCACGAACCGCGTCGACATTTTGTGAGCCAATTTGAAATGGGCCTTTGCCCACGAACATATTGGCGCCGCCGGCGATCTTCGCGATTAACCGACGTGGATTGGCGCCTCGTTGCAGAAGCGAATCGCGCATCGACTCGATTGCCGTATCGGCATACTTGCCAGGCGTGCCAGGATTGCGGCCTTCCGAATTGGGCAGCACCACATGCGCCATCGCGGCTAAGTGAGTGGTTTCGTCGTAAATCGCAACGCCCACGCAGGAGCCAAGCACTGCCCGCGCCGTTTCCGGCGACGTGAAGACAGCGATCTGGCCCATGCCAACGAGGTGGCATGTTACTGGCGGCGAAAGGGTGCTGATCATGGTTGGCCTCTCGGTACTTGCTAGCGTGACGTCGTGATGAAGCGGCGCAGCGCCTCGACAAGGAGGGGCGTAGGGACAAAGAGCGATGAAAACTCAATCGCTTGGCCTTCGCGTGTCATGCGAGTCTGGCACAGCAAGAGCGAATCATTTTACATCAACTGGGGCATGACTGCTTGTTCGATCACACAGGAGACATAGTCTCGAACAATGGTCGGTGGGCAGGGCAAGAGCACGGCTTGCTCAGCAAACGCACGGATCGCACTTAGAAAAGAAGAGGCGCAAATGTTGCCCGTCTCTTTCAGAGCTGACCATTCCAATTCACCCCAAGCATCGAGCTCAGCGATTTTGCGATTGAGTAACGTTTGCACCAGCGTTTTTGCGCTAGAGTCTTCGAAAATCAAAATAAGCTGACCACCCAGGTCGCCGGCGATTCCGACGATCACCATGGTGGAAGGCGCACTGCCCATCGGCAGCATCTCGCCCATCTGCTCCATGCCGATTTCGGTGACATCATCGAGTTCAAGCCGGATGCGGCCGTTGGTCCAACGCGAAAGGGCGTCG
Organism: Pirellulaceae bacterium; assembly: GCA_046595915.1. GTDB lineage: Bacteria > Planctomycetota > Planctomycetia > Pirellulales > Pirellulaceae > JBKJSI01. The sequence continues at coordinate 1,017 of JBKJSI010000567.1, read as the reverse complement.
GAAGCTGATTGCGCCGCCGGCGCGAAGATCGCATTCCAAGAATCTTGGTGGGTACAACTCATGGTGCTCATTCGGATATTGCTTTCATTTACGTTAGGACCGATCGTTAATTCAGTTCGCACATTGCCTTGTCCATCCCAACCCGAAGCGTAAGCGAGGCGCACCTCGCTTACGCTTCGGGTTAGGATGGAAGCGCTAAGTCGTAGTTGAAAATGGGGGAAGTTAATTAACGGTCGGTCCTTAGGTTGCTGCGAATTCGAGTTTGATGTCGCGGTCAACACTGGTCGAGGTCGAATTTCGCGCCAGGCGTGAGGATTTGTCGAGCAAGGCGGGATCATCGAGGATGAGGGAGATGCGTCCGTCACCTAAGATGCTTGCGCCTGCGATCCCCTCGACGTTTTGGAAGTTCTCGGCAAGCGACTGGATCACGACATCCTGTTCACCGATCAGTCGATCGACAACGATCGCAATTTCGCGCGAGTCGGCGCCGACGATGACCATCGTGAGCGATTCACACTCAGCGAGCGATGTCTCAAAGTTCGGTCCGCGAACGCCTTCAAAGATCTCATCGAGTTCAATGAGCGAGATGACTCGACCGCGAACGCGAAGCACGCTCTTACCTTGAACGGTTGAGAGTTCAGCACCTCGAACGCGGACGATCTCCGTGACCGATTCGACGGGGATCGCAAACACTTCGTCCTCGATCACCGCCAGCAAACTTGGCAAAATGGCCATCGTCAACGGCAGCTTGATCGAGAAAGTGCAACCCTTACCAAGTTCACTGGTGACATCGACGATGCCGTTGAGCGACTCAATCTTGGAAAGAACAATGTCCATTCCCATGCCGCGGCCAGAAACTTCGGTAATTTTTTCCGCCGTGCTAAATCCGGGGCGCCAGATGAGGGCTTGGATTTGCTGCGGCGTCATTCCCTCGGCTTCGGCTTCGGTGATCAGTCCCTTTGTTAATGCCTTCTTGCGAATGCGATCGACGTCGAGGCCTTTGCCATCGTCGGAAAC
>JBKJSI010000492.1:0-3371 GCA_046595915.1 Pirellulaceae bacterium | reverse complement strand
TCTTCCATTTCGCTCGTCACGAAGAGCACGGCGACGCCACGCGAGGCGAGTTCGTCGATGATGCCATAAATCTCTTGCTTGGCGCCGATGTCGACGCCTCGCGTCGGTTCATCAAGCAAGAGGACTTTGGGATTCATGGCGAGCCATTTACCGATGACGATCTTTTGCTGATTGCCGCCGGAGAGGTATTTGGCGATTTGGGCGGAGGAAGGCGTTTTGATTCGCAGTTTGGCGATGGCGTCTTTGACGAGCGATGCCTCTTTCTTGAGCGAAAGCAGGCAGGCGAGCGAATCGCGAAAGATCGAGGGAAGCGAAGAGTTTTCGCGAACGGCCTGGTCGACGATAAGACCTTGGGCTTTACGATCTTCGGGGACAAGCGCCAGGCCGGCGGAGATTGCCTGATGGGGCGTGCTGGAGGTGAGGCGTTTGCCGGCGACAAAGATCTCGCCGCCTAGTTTGCGATCGATGCCAAAGAGGACGCGCAGGAGCTCGGTGCGCCCGGCGCCGACAAGGCCATAGAAGCCGACGATTTCGCCGGCGCGAACCTCCAGCGAGACCGGCGTCGGTTTACGGCCGGGAGCAATGAGACCTTCGAGTCTTAGCGCTGCTTCCCCGGGTGGATGAGGTTTTCGTTGATAGAACTGAGATAGATCGCGCCCGACCATGCGGCGGACCATGTTTTCGTGAGTGATTTCCTCTTTGGCGAGATCGCCGGCGTTTGAGCCATCGCGAAGGACGACGACGCGATCGGAAATGCGTTTTACTTCGCCGAGTCGATGCGAGATGTAGACGATGGCAACACCGCAATGCTTGAGATCGGCGATCACTTCATAGAGACGTTCGACCTCGCCGGAGGAAAGGCTTGACGTAGGCTCATCCATGATGATGAGTTTCGCGTCGGCGGAAAGGGCTTTGGCGATTTCGACGAGTTGCTTTTGGCCCGGCGTCAACTTGCCGACTAGCGTCGTCGGAGACACCTTGAGTCCGACGCATTCCAGGTGAGCGAGGGATTCGCGGCGCATTTTCGCGGAGTCAATCATGCCCCAACGAGTCGGTTCACGACCCAGGAAGATATTGGCGGCGAGATCGAGGTTGTCGGCGAGGTTGAGTTCTTGGTGGATCAGCGCGATGCCGAGTTTCTGAGCCGCTTCGACGGAATGGATCATCACCTCTTGGCCGTTGACTCGCACGATTCCCTGGTCCTGCGTTTGGACGCCGGCCAGGATTTTCATCAGCGTGCTTTTGCCTGCGCCATTTTCGCCGATCACCGAAACGACTTCGCCCGGCATCACATGGAGCGAAACGCCTCGCAGCGCGCGCACGCCGGGGAAGGATTTGACGAGTCCTTCGACCTGAACGAGCGGAACGAGCGGAACGCTGTCGGCTATAGAAGACAAAGCTGGAGAAGACATAAGGGCAAACTTGATCGCGGCCGCCGAAGGAATTTCTAACGAGCCCGTCCGAAAAGGGGACAGGCACCCTAATTCTTTTGACCGCTCGAAAACCGACACACCAGATTCGGGAGCCAGTCCCCTTTTCGGACGGTCACCTATTGCTTCTCGGAAGCCTTGCGTTGGTCTTCAAACTCAGACGGAATCGGCAAACCAAGCAGTTCATCGATCACGCCTCGGCTGCGCTCTTGAGCATTGAGCACTTCGAGCTTGCCGACAAAGATCATGACCTTGCCGCCATTGGGGATAGCTTTTTTAACGAGTTCGCCGGCGGCGCGGCCAGCGAGGTAATTGCTCGTGCCGAGGTAAAACTTCCGCTTTGATTTCGGTGCGTCGGAGTCTTGGCAGATCACCGGCATTTTCTCAGAGGCCTGATCGATCAGCGAAGCTTGGTTCTCGGCATCAATCGGGCTCAGTGCGAGGCCTTGGCCGCCTTGCGTGATGAAGTCTTCGATCTTTTGCTTTTGTTCTTGAGCGCTTGCGCCAGCGGGTTGATAGCATTCGCAATCGGCATTGAAGACGGGGTTGGCGAGTTTCACGCCATCATCAGCAAGACCCCAGAAAGGATCAACCGAGTTGCAGACGAAGATCAGCTTCACTTTCTTCGAAAGATCGTAGTCAGTACGGTCATGCTTCGGCGGAGTCCCTTTGCCAGCTTTGATGTTGTCAATCGATTCGGAGAATGCGGCCACATTCTCCTTCGTGATCACCGTGTGTGGAATGTAGATCATTTTGTTGGCGGGGATATTCACTTCCTCCCCCCGCGCCATCGCCGCGAGGTACTCAACGGACTTGTACCCAAATTGAAATGGCTGTTGAACGATCGTGCCTTCGATCTTGCCCGCCTTGATGCCCTCTAGCGTCACTTTGTGTTCATCAAAGCCCACAATCTTAATTTCGTTCGTCTTGTTGATCGCTTCGACCGCATTGAGAATCGCGGGTGGGTTGTAGGCCCAGAGTCCCACCATACAAGCGATGTCAGGATTCTTGGTTAGAGCGTCTTCGGCATTGGACTTGGCGCGGGCTTCGTCCTTATTGTCGGTCATGATGCCGAGGACTTCGTACTTACCGGCCTTCACAGGGAAGGTGATTTCACTTACCGGCTTGGAGACGGCGACTTCGGTTTTGGGCCCGTCGCCGCCTTCGTCATCGGCAGCAATTGGTTGCTTGGCGGCGCCACCTCCGCAGCCGGTTAGCGTCAGACTCAAGCTGATCGCTAGAAGGCCGAGAGCAGTTACAAACGGAAACTTCGTCAACGCTTTACCGAAAATGGCTTGCTGGGTCATTCAAAAGCTCCGCGATGACGGATAAGGGAGAGGAAAGCAAAGGGTCAAAAGGCCGTCATCGCAAGAAGCCGATTCTAAATGCACGGTTTCAAGGCCACAAGCATCAACGAATGGCGGATATTCGGGCCATGGGGAAGACTTTGCCACAACGAGCGCCGTCCCGAGATCCGCTGCGAGACTGGTTTCCGACGGCCAAGATCAGTGAAGGCCGCTGGAGTCTTCTCCTCAGGGCGCGTCCCTCCAGCGCTCCGCTCAACGACCCGGCGACCTTTGCACTAAGGATGCTGCGAGCCCCTTCGCGACCAGGCTCCTTTGCCCACCAGCGGCTTGCTCAGGAACTTGCCGTTTCGCATGCCGTGCGACATCCGGCTCTATTGCCGGTGGTCGATGGCGAATTGCACGGTGCTCATCCTTTTACGGTCACGCCCTATGTGAATGGCTACTCCCTTGTGAAGTGGGTTCAATCGCCATTGCGAATCCCGCTGGGGCTCGCGAGTTGGATCACACGCCAGATCGCGGAAGCGCTCGGCGCCATGCATGCAGCCGGATTTCGGCATGGAAATGTTCAGGCGGCCAACGTTCTCTGCGACGCCGAAGGACGGGCGATGCTGATTGGCCTGGGCTCGGCATTAGC
>JBKJSI010000628.1:0-8326 GCA_046595915.1 Pirellulaceae bacterium | reverse complement strand
TGCCTTTCGAAATTGAGGTGGATGGCTCCTTCTCGCGCGTGCAAGATTGCTTGATCTCCGCGCAAAACAGCCCAAGCCAGCAGTTGTCGCGAGAAGAAGATCTGGTGGCGATGGCGGATGCGCTGACCCAGCTGCCGGACGCTCAGCGGGAGTCAGTGGTCCTCCACTATCTACATGGCGCGACCCTCGCGGAAATCGCGGATCAGCTACAACGAACCGAGCCGGCGATCGCGGGCCTGCTGCACCGTGGGATGAAACAACTGAGAGCCCTCTTGGATGAATCTAACCGCGGCGAGCCGCATGGGTTTTAAAAGTCGCAAATTGCCTGAAAGACGTCATGGCCCATGAAGCCCCATCCCCGATCTCCCAAGAGCATTCGCACGATGAACGCTTGGAACAAGTGCTCTCGGAGTACCTCCGGCAACTCGAGGAGGGGCTACCCGTCGAGCCGCACATCCTGATCGCGGCGCATCCGGAACTGGCGGACGATCTACGCGAGTTCTTTGTCAATCACGATCGCATGTTGCGACTCGCGGCGCCCATCCTCGCGTCTGCGCCCGAACAAGGTGCGCCCACGCGCCTTCGCTCGCCCGTCGCGCAAGTCGGACTTGCCCTCGGTCCCTACACACTCGAACAGGAGTTGGGCCAGGGCGGGATGGGAGAGGTCTGGGTCGCCAAACAGTCCACGCCCGTCAAGCGAAGGGTCGCCCTCAAGTTGATTCGGTACGGATTGCCATCCAAGGAAGTGCTAACGCGATTCGAGCAAGAACGCCAGGCGCTAGCGATGATGGACCACCCGAACATCGCCAAGGTCTTCGATGGCGGATCGACCTCAAGCGGTCAGCCCTACTTCGTGATGGAACTAGTGAACGGCCTGCCGCTCACCCGCTTCTGCGATGATGCCCGGCTTACGCCGCGGGAGCGGCTGCAGTTGTTCGTGCCGATCTGCCAGGCAGTGCAGCATGCGCATCAAAAAGGTGTAGTCCATCGTGATCTCAAGCCGTCCAATATTCTGGTGACGATCTACGACGGCCAACCGGTGCCAAAGATCATCGATTTCGGCGTCGCCAAAGCGATCGGAGGAAATCTGTCTGAGGAGTCGCTCTACACCACGTTCGGCACCGTGGTCGGCACGCTGGAATATATGTCGCCCGAGCAGACGGGCTTCAACGCCAGGGACATCGACACGCGGGCGGATATCTATTCACTAGGCGTGATTTTGTATGAACTACTGACGGGTCTGCGCCCCATGGACGGCTTTCGACTTCGCAGGGCAGCGCTGACGGAGATGATTCGTGTGATCCAGGAAGAGGAGCCCACGAGGCCTTCTACGAGGCTTTCTTCGGACGCGGCGTTGCCATCGCTCGCCGCGCTGCGGCAAGTCGACCCTAAGCGATTGACGGCTCTGCTGCGGGGCGAACTCGATTGGATCGTCATGAAGTGCCTGGAGAAATCCCGAGACCGGCGCTACGAAACGGCCAATGGCCTCGCCCGTGATATTCAAAACTATCTCGCAGACGAACCGGTCGAAGCCCGTCCCCCGTCGACAACTTATCGCCTCCGCAAGTTCCTTCGCCGCAACCAAGGCCCCGTGCTCTCGATTTTCTTGTTGTTACTGGCCCTGATTGGCGGAATCATCGGGACGACCTGGGGTCTTCTCGGCGAAGCCGCACAGCGGAAAATTGCTGAATTCAACGAGGGCAAAGCCAAGCAAGCCGCCCAGCAGGAACGGATCGCTAAAGAAACGGCGATCGCCGCGGGAAAGTTGGAACGTGAGGAGCGCGACCGGGCGGACGAGAACTTCAAGCAAGTGGAACACAAAACCAAGCTTCTGCGACAGGCGCTCTATTTCAGCGACATGAAACTCGTTCAATCGGCTTGGGAGGCCGGCCAATTCGGGACGATGGCTAACTTACTGGACCGATATGATCCTCCCTCCGAAGGTGAAGATCTGCGAGGCTTCGAATGGTGGTATTGGAATCGCCTGTCGCACGATCAAAAGACGCTGCTGGGACACCAGGGTAATGTGAATCGCGTGGCCTTCAGCCTCGATAGGAAGCGGATTTTTTCGGTCAGCGCGGATGACACGGTCCAGATTTGGGACGCGGTCACGAACAAGTCAATTGCCTCGCATCGGGGCTTCCCAGGCAACGTGCTGGAATTCAGTCGCGACGGCCTCCAAATCGCCGCCTCACCAGGCGATTCCACCGTGGCGCTCTGGCATACGACTTCGGGAAGGAAGACACAGACATTGAAAGGCCAGTCGCAGGTTTCGAGCTTGACCTTTAGCCCTGACGGCTTGCGAATTGCGGTAGGCGGTAACGATACGGTGGTAACAGTCTGGGACCTGAAGACAGGTCAGGAAGTGCAGACGCTGCGCGGGCACACCAAAAAGGTCGGGTGTCTCGCCTACAGCCTCGATGGTTCCAGAATCGCCTCTTCGAGCGATGATCGGACTGTCAAAATCTGGGACGTGGCGACGAGTCATGAATGCGCCACTTTCTTGGAACAAGACAACAATTGCATGGCGCTTAGCCCCAACGGCAAGCAACTCGCCGTGGAAAAAGAACCGGGATCCATCCAGGTGTGGGACATCGATACCGCGAAGTTGCTCCATACATGTAAGGGTCATTCCGATTACATCTGGGCGCTCGCTTTTAGTCCTGATGGGACCAGTCTTGCGTCCGCGAGCGAAGACAAAACAATCAAAGTCTGGAATACCACCACCGGCGCGGAGAGCTGCACGTTCAAAGGCCATGCCGATGTGGTCAGTTGTCTCGCCTTCAGTTCCGATGGCCTGAGGATCGTCTCAGGAAGCGATGATCGAACCCTTAAGCACTGGAATGCGGTGACGGAAGATGGAACTTTGACTGTCCAGGCGAACACTGAAACCTTGGCGGTGTCCTACCCCGCGCCGCACTCGATTAGCGATCCGATGAAGCACGTTTTGAGTATCGGTTTCAGTCCCGACGGGAAGCAGCTAGTTGCGGGTAGTTATGATCGCACGGTGACGCTGTGGGATACCTCGAACGGAAATAAAATTCGCACTCTGGACGGGCATGCGGGCTCAGTATTCGGCGTCGCCTTCAGTCCGGATGGGGCACTCATCGCGTCCGCAAGTAGCGATGGCAAGTTAAAACTATGGGATTCCCTCACCGGCCAAGAACGATTCTCCCGTGAGGGGCCGGTCGGTTATTCTCTGCGGAGCGTTGCCTTCAGTTCCGATGGCAAGCAGGTCGCGTCAGCCGGCACCGACGTTATCACGCTCTGGGATACCAACACCGGGGAAGAGTTGCGCACAATCAATCGGCTATCAACTGAAACCTCTCCCGTGATTCGCAGCATTGCCTTGAGTCCCAATGGAAAGCGACTCGTCACCGGCGGCGAAGGAACGCTTACCAACATTTGGGACGTGACGACTGGACAGTTAGTACATTCCTTGTCAGGGCACACCGGAGCCGTTCTCAGCGTCGCGTACAGTCCCGACGGAACGCAAATCGCGACGGCGAGCGCCGATCGGTCTGTCAAACTTTGGGATGCGGCTTCAGGTCAGGAGTCGTTGACGCACAAAATGTATGAGCATTTGATCTCCAGTGTTGCTTTTACGCCGGACGGTAAGCGGATTGTCGTGGGGAGCGGTGATCAATTTCATCTCCGAATGGGGGATTTAATTGAAGGCGACCATCCCGGCGAACTGACGCTCTGGGATGTCGAAACAGGGCAAGAAACGCTCACGCTCAAAGGACATACCCGTCCAATCATTTGTATCGCCGTCAGCAGAAACGGTGAGCAGATTGCATCCTCCGGTTTCGACGGAACGATTAGGTTCTGGCGCGCCCCGCGGCAAATCGCGCTAAAGAGTGCGCTCGGGAAACAGTGAGAGACTATTGCAGCGGCATCCTGGGTGTTCGGCACGGCGCTTTGGGTTCTGGCGTTAGCGCCCCAAGCCACAATTACCCGAGCCAGAGACGAACCTTGCCAATTCCGCCCAAAAAACTTTTCTTTTCCGCGCTCTCCGCCCAGTTGTCCATCGTCTCTTCTAGCAGCGGGACCGCCTTTTGCTTCCCGCCAACGCTCGATCTCTGGGGGAAGTCAGCCATGTTGCGTCCGAATCTTCGTCTGTCGGGTCGATTGCTCGGAACGGTACTTTTGGCCATGGGCTGCACTTTAGTCATGGCAGGCGTGGTGGTGGCCCAGTCATCGGCAGCCGGAGTAACGAAGGCGACAACGCCGGAGCCTCTAGGCCAGGACAAACCCAAGCGTCCCGCTGTGGGTGAGAAGCTACCGCAGCTCGAAGCAATCGACGCGCAGGGAAATCCCTGGAAATCCGCCGAACGCGCCGGAAAAGGGACACTCGTTATTTACTTCTATCCGGGCGACTTCACCGGCGGCTGCATCAAGCAGGCCCAGCAGTTTCAAGTGCTAGTGCAGAAATTCAGGGACGCCGGCGCCGAAGTGGTCGGTGTAAGCGGCGATGAAGTCGCCACGCACCACCTCTTTCAAGAAACTTTCCAATTGCCGCAGACCTTATTAGCTGACCCCGAGGGAAAATTCGCATCGGCTCTCGGCGTTCCCGTCGCCGTTGGCGGCAAAGTTCGCACTCGAGACTCCGCTGGTAAGCCCGTGCTCGACGAGCATGGCAAGTCAATTATTTTGAATCGGCCTGTCACGATCGCCCGCTGGACGTACCTCGTTGGTAAAGATGGCAAGATCCTGGCGATCCGCGAAAATGTCGACCCCGTGAAGGATGCGGCGGAGGTTCTCGCGCTGTTGGGCGCCAATAAATAGACTTTCTAGTTCGATGCGGTTCCAGCCGCACTTCACCCGACGCGATCATCCCCACCACGAGTACGGCGAGCACCAATCCAGAAACCCAGCCCGATCCGAACGCTGATCCCGCGACTGCGGCAATGATCAGCGCTCCATTCAGATACGCCACATTGAGCTTCGAACGAGCTCCCAACATGTTCTCCTGAATAAAATATGATTCGAACTCCCGTTCCATTTCCTGAGCATCCAGCCTCGCCTCAGGCAGCCCGTTGCCGACGGGGAACCATGGTCTGCTGCAGTTCCTCCGATCCCCGGTGAGAAGCACCTGTGGGCGCTGGGACGCCGTTCAGCGCTCGTGAGCTACTGGCCCGTGTGACGGCCCAGGTCCAGATGGCCCGAATGCGACGGACGGCAAACGAGTCACTTCACGAGCAGCAGACGGAACTGCGGGAAGCGCAGCGGGTCGCCCACGTACCCACGCCCCAATCCGGTCGCGGGATCGGCACGCTATCGCCATCCCCGTGGTAACCAACATTCGAAATGGGTACGGCCTGGGCGCGTCACGCTTACACACGCGGAGAAAGCTTTTGCCGTCCCGAGAGCCTCGATCGCTGAGTCCACTCCCCGGCCGCCGGTAAGCTTCAGAACGGCTTTGACCGGGTCTTCCTTAGTGAAATCCACAACGACGTCGCAGCCATACTGTTTCGCCAGGGAGATGCAATTAGGCATCGACTCAACCCCAATGATGAGCCCCGCCCCACAGAGACGAGCGCCCACAGTCGCCATCATGCCCACAGGCCCCTGCGAAAACCCGGCTACACTGCCGCCCATAGGAATGTTCGCAAACTCCGCCGCGACGAATCCGGTAGAGAGCATATCGCAGCAGTAGGCGGCCTGCTCGTCGGTGAGGCCGTCGGGAATTGGCGCGAGGTTGGCCACGGCATTGTTGACGAGAAAGTACTCCGCAAAGCAGCCGTCCTTTAGATTGGCAAACTTCCACCCGCCGAGCATCCCGCCGCACTGGCTTGGATAGCCGCGCTGGCAGTTGTCGCACTCGTAGCAGGGCGTGATCGCACTGATTGCAACTCGCTGTCTGACGGTGAATGGCGGCTGCAGCTTCGCCCAACTCGTGAATCACGCCCTAACTCATGGCCGAGCGCCAGGTCCTGACGCTCGCCGATTGCACCCGCTACCGTATGATTATCGGACGTGCAGATAAGGGCGGCGGTCGTGCGAACGATGGCGTCGTTCGGTCCCGGACGAGGGACGGGCTTCTCCATGACATCGACTTCGCCAATGCCGTGCATTACGAAACATTTCATCATCGCAGCCATTAGATGTGCCTGGACTTTTGGGCAACAATGCGTTGTAGCACCTAAACGAACCGCACGACTATCACTGGCACTTTCTCCTGCCATGGAACCGTTGGCGATCTTTGTGTTCGGCGGTTGGAGCGCGAGGCGTCGCTGTCATGGATAATATTGCCACAAAGGAACTGTGACTTTGACTACGAGCTACACCCACATCCTCGACCTCGCCGAAGAGGTGGAACCGCCAACAGACGGCATTCTGACGCGCACGATTTACCAGGACGACCACATAAAGGGGGTGATCTTCGGGTTCGGCAAGGGCCAGGAACTTTCCGAACACACGGCAGCAAAACCGGCCATGCTCTTCTTCGTGAAGGGTGAGGCGACCGTGTGGCTCGGTGATGACGTTCGGGAGGCGCAGACAGGGACGTGGGTGCACATGCCCGCTAGCCTGAAGCACTCCATAGAGGCGAAGACGCCTGTGGTGATGTTGCTGGTGTTGGTGAAGTAGCTCCGTCCTATTCGGTCTTTCGAAACGAGTGGCCCGTCTTCAAGCCCGCCACGAACAGCACAAGCGCCACCGCTCCCAGGAAGAACACCGTGTCACCCGGCACTCGCATCCAGCGGAGCCATTGCATGACGTCGGTCTGCATGAACTCGGAACTGCTGGCGTACCAGTAGCCATGTTCCACCGAGGCCCAGGTCTGCATCAGACCCACGGGGAGCAAGCTCAAGATGCACATCATCATTAGCCCGCCGTTGAGCGACCAGAACGAGAACTTGAGCAAGCCATCCTTCCACTCCCGGCCAGGAATCAAGGCCCGTAGGCAGACCAGCATTAGCCCAATGCCGAGCATCCCGTAGACGCCGAACAGAGCGGCGTGGCCGTGCAACGGCGTCGTGTTGAGGCCCTGCATATAGTAAAGGGCGATGGGCGGGTTGATCATGAACCCGAACAGGCCCGCACCGATCATGTTCCAGAATGCCACGGACACGAAGAAGTAGATCGGCCACCTCGAGGGCGCTGAATACCGAACCCCAGGCCAAGGCGACGGTGGGTGTGCCGGAGAAGTACAAGTGGTGGCAAGTACCGATGATGCCGCCTGACAGGAAGATCGTGGCCGATAAAAGCGCCGCAGCCGCCGCCACGCCTGGACGAACGAGGCCCAGTCGCATGAAAAGAAGGCGATGACCGTCGTTGCGAAAACTTCGAAGAATCCCTCAACCCACAGGTGGACCACCCACCAGCGCCAATATTCCACCATCGACAGGTGGGAGTGCTGGCCCCAAGTGAGGCCCGCCCCGTAGAACAGAGCGATGGCGGCGCTCGCCACGGCCAGGAGCGTCACCAGTTGCTTCTGTTCGCCCGGTTTCCGCAGGGCCGGGAGCAATACCCGAACCATCACGAAGAACCAGAGCAAGAGGCCCACGAACAGGGCGATCTGCCAGACTCGCCCTAAATCGACGTACTCGTACCCCTGGTGGCCGAAGTAAAACGACACCGTGTCTGACAGCTTATTGTGGACGCTTAACCACTCCCCGGCGAGCGAACCGACCACCACGAGCAAGAGCGCCAAGAACAGGATGTTCACCCCGAGGCGTTGCCCCTTCGGTTCGTGTTCGCTGACCAGCGGTCCGATGAACAGTCCCGCCGCCAACCATGCCGTCGCAATCCAGAACAAACCCATCTGGATGTGCCAGGTCCGGGTCACACTGTAGGGGAGCCAATCGGACAACGGGATGCCGTAGAACCCGTCCCCTTCAACGCCGTAATGCGCCGTCACCACCCCCAGCAACATCTGCACGGAATCAGCGCCGAGACGACCCAGAAGTATTTAACGGTCGCCTTCTGCGACGGCGTGGCGATCCATTTCCCCAGCGGATCAGCTTCTGGCAGTGGCGAATGCTCCTCCTCTGATTTGCGAGCAGCGTACCACCAGACCATTGCCGAGATGCCTGCCAGCAGCATGATGATGCTCACGCCGGTCCAGACGACCGTATCGCCCGTGGGCCGGTTGCCAACCAACGGTTCGTAGGGCCAGTTGTTTGTGTAGGTGATTGCTTCGTTGGCTCGGTTCGTTGAAGCGGCCCATGAGGTCCAGAAGAAAAAGGCGGACAGCTTCTTTAAGCGGACGGGATTGCTGACCGCAGCCGTAGGGATGACGTACTCAGCCTTGCCGTTGGCGAACACGTCGCTGTAGTGTTTGAGGTTGGCCTGGAAAGCTCCGCCCGGATCGGCTCGACCG
>JBKJSI010000325.1:0-7424 GCA_046595915.1 Pirellulaceae bacterium | reverse complement strand
GATGGCCTAGATGGCCACTATCTAGGAGCAGGGCGCCGTTAGGCTGCCAAGTTGATCAGATCCGAATCGTTGACTGAACAAAAATTGACGTGCTTCGTGGGATCAAACCAACTTCCTGGCGCTGCGGCACTGGGGGGCTGTGCTATTGTCCCCAAGAGGTGGCGCCATTTGTGCAACATTATTCAGAATTTAGCGCGCATATTTTCGAAGCCATTCCGGGCCGCGATTTCGGCGCATTGGATTGCAAGTAGGTGGCTATTGAATTGATTTGAGCGGCGTTTTCAGAAATGGCGGTTCGACCTATATTGGTAGTCTGCGGCGGCTGTGAGATGGGTGCCGAGTTTGATTGGGATGGGTGGCAGAGTGGTCTATTGCGGCGGTCTTGAAAACCGCTGTACTCGAAAGGGTACCGGGGGTTCGAATCCCTCCCCATCCGCCTTGAGTAGTAGTAATTCGCGGGAATCACTTGATTTCCCGCGATTGGCAAACTGCATTCGACAGCTTGCGAATCGGTTTTGATTCTTTCTGCTTCGGCTTTCTCGGCGTTTTTTTCCTTCGCACCGAACATCCTCGCTTGCTTGCGATCGTTTGTCGACGTGGTGCTCAGTTTTGGGGCTACGAACTGTGATGCGCTCTAGCTCTCGATCGATGTCCTGCCGTCGCAATCTCAAAACTTCGGAAGAACAGCAGCAATTTTGCTAAGAATCGGCGGGGGTCTCCATCGCCAGTGAGGGCAACGGCGCGGCCGATGCATTTGTCCAAAGGAACGGCGCGAGCGGTTGCGGCGAGCTGGTCGCGTTCGGCGGCTTTTGAAGGGAGTCCAGGGTCGCCGGGAATGAATCGCCCGTTTTCGTCTCGACCCTGCGGACATGTCATTTCCCTCCATTTACTTTGCTCTCCGTCGCATTCTATGGCGCTTCCAGCTTGACCACCCTAGCCCGCTGAATGACATTGGCTCCAGTTACAGCAAAATCGGCGGCTTGCAGGTATTAGCCAGTAACCACTCATATAGAAGTAATGCGTCACGAACATGACTGCTCTTCCAAGCTATGACGAATTGATGAACCCGCTTCTCGAAGCTCTGCGCGATCTCGGGGGCTCGGGGTCAATTGAAGAGATTTACGCCAAGACTGTCGAGTTAACTGCACTACCCGAGGAAATCCTCGCCCAACTACATAACCCTGAAAAGAGCAGCGAAACCGAAGTTGGTTACCGCTTGGCATGGGCTCGAACTTATCTCAAGAAGTTCGGATTGCTGGAGAATTCAAGTCGCGGAGTTTGGTCGCTGACCGAAAAAGCTAAGGCCCTTGAAGCCGTAGATTCGGCAGAGGTTGTGCGCTTTGTTCGCGCGCTCGACAGACAGGATTCCCCGAGAAAGCTACCAGGAGACGAAGCCGCGCTTGAATTATCCGAAGAAGAAGGATGGAAGGACAAACTTTCGGCAGTCCTCACTCAGAAAATGGACCCAGCGGGATTTGAACGGCTGGTTCAGAGGATCTTACGTGAATCCGGTTTTATTCATGTTGAAGTTACAGGGCGGACCGGGGACGGAGGAATTGACGGCAAAGGCATTGCTCGCATCCACGGATTTATGAGCTTTCACGTTCTGTTTCAATGCAAGCGATACAAAGGCTCCGTTGCAGCTGGAGAGATTCGGGACTTTCGCGGTGCTATGGTTGGACGCGCCGACAAGGGCTTGTTTATTACTACAGGCTCTTTCACACCCGCTGCCGTGAAGGAAGCCACTAGAGATGGCGCACCACCAATCGACCTTGTCGATGGCGACGAACTTGCCGAAAAATTGAAGGAGTTATCGTTAGGCGTAAATACCGAGCTTGTTGAGCGTGTCAACGTTGATGCAGCATGGTTCGAGAAGATATAAGCCCAAAACAAAACACTGCACTCAAGATGGCGACGATGACGCACTCATGACCGCCAAGATAGTCGCCTTCGCTGCTTCACTCAGTGCCAGCGACGCCGCAAACACTCGAGCCAAATCGGAGGCGCCGAAACCAAAATCCGACGAAAATCCTTCGCCTTTTACTTCACCCTCGGAAGTCAGTTTTCGATAACCGCTTGCTGGTACTTGTCTTGCGGCGTTTCCTTCGAATCCCTCCCCTTCCGATATCTGCGGTAGTAGTTCGCGGGAATCATAGGAATTCCCGCGTTTTTCAAAAATGTATCCGAAGGCTTGTGAATCGTTTTGGCGGCCAATTACTTCGGAATATGCTGCGACTTTTCGCCTACTCGTCGTACTTGAGTAGAAACTTGGGGTTGATCGCTTTGAAGCTCAGGCGGCGCTCTTCATTGAAGCTCATCGCGGATTGTCAGCGATCGTTTTCTTGGATTCGCGATCTCTGTTGGCTGTGTGAGCGATGGGATCAGCGTTTCACGTAGAAGAGGGTCTCTAAAAAGATCGCGTGCTCTGGCGGCTTTTTGTCTTTGTGGGAGAGCTTTTTGAGAACGCCGCCGAATTGAATGGGGCCGGTGTGGTCGATCTTCTTTTTATGCGGGATGGCGACGATGGCGCAGGGCTTTTTCATTTTTACGTCGTCGAATACCTCGAAAATGTGATAGCGATCGAATAAGGGAATCATTACGGGAACAAAGACTTTGCCCACCATAATCGGAACGACAATGAAGCCACTAAATTGGGTTTTGTCCTCGATTTGTCGGGCGATTCCTGAAACGATGATCGACTGACCTGCCTTATGCTGTTTTTCGACCAGCGAGGGCGCGGTCATCGGCGGTTTACTTTTGGCAAATTTCTTACGCAAGTTGGGTTCGAGCAAATTGACGGCGGCTTCTTGGTTCTTCGCGTCCAAATCTTGCTTGGACATTTCCAAGAACATGAACGCCTGCATGCCGGCGGTGAAGACGCCTGCGGCTTTGGCGAGTTCGCCGCGCGAGATGACTTCATCACCGGCTTTGTCGAAGAAGTTGTAGAAACGGCCGCCGTTGTCGAGAGCTTTTTTGATGGGGGTGAGGGTGGTGTAGGGCTTTAGTTCTTGCATTGGCGAGTGCTTTCAAGCGATGTCAAACTAGGCGTTGGGATCAGCGAGGTGAACGAGAGTCTGGTTGCGGTGTTATACACTTTCCGCGTTATGCACGAGTTCTCGAAACGTTTTGCGAACTGATTTGTGGAGGAAGCGAGAGAAGTCGCCGGTTAGTTTGTGAATCGCGATCAACTCGACCACGTCGGCAAAGTCCTTATGAATGCGACGAAGGCTGCCTGCGCCGCAGGCGATTTTTGTTTCGATAAGTTTGGCTAGAGTGACTATTGGCAGGCCCTCGATTCTCACGCAATTGTCGAGATTAGCCGGGTCAGGTAGCACTACATCTTGGTTGCGCCCTGCTAACTCACCGGCGATAAGCAGTTTTAAATATGCGCCACTCAAAGAATCGAAGCAATTCAATGTCGGCTCCCAGATTAGGCGACGATCCTCTAGTATTTGTTGTGATTGACTTTCATCTTGCGGGCGAATTAGGAAATCAACGTCAGAAGAATTGCGTTGATAGCCATGTAAACAAACTGCGACCCCGCCAAGGATCAGATGCGGGATTTCCTTTTCACTCAATAAATACGAGCATTCTGTCGCAACGTCCCAAAGGTGAGAATTGCCGACGAGGGAATAGAAGCGCTGGGCGGAGGGCATTTTCAATCGCTCAATTAATTGTTGATTACAATCCCAGCACATCTTTCATTGTATACAGCCCCGGCGGCTTGCCTTTTAGAAACTTCGCCGCCGACCAGGCGCCTTGGGCGTAGCCGTCGCGGTTGCTCGCTTTGACGTTGATTTCTAGGGTCTCGCCGAGAAGGCCGAAGATGATGGTGTGTTCGCCGGGGTTGTCGCCGGTGCGGACGGCGTGGTAGCCGACTTCGTTTTTGGGCCGTTGTCCCGAGTGTCCCACGCGCCCATGTTTTTGTTCGGTGATGCCCATTTCGTGGGAGATGATCTCGCCGAATTTAAGCGCCGTGCCGCTGGGAGAATCTTCTTTGAAGCGGTGGTGGCGTTCGATGATTTCGGCGTCGACGTGGGCGCCGAGTTCGTGATAGACGCGGGCGGCTTGGGCGACGAGGCTCATCGCGAGGTTGACCGACGTGCTCATGCTGGGCGCGAAGACGACGGGGATCGTTTTGCTCGCTTCGATGACTCTGGCGCGTTGCTCGGCACTGAGGCCCGTGGTGCCCATGACGAGTGCGATTTTTTTTTCGACGCAGGTTTTGGTGATCGCCTCAGCGCCTGCGGGGGCCGAAAAATCGATGACGGCGTCGCAGGCGAAATCGATGTTGCTGGTTACGTTGATGCCGAGGTTTTTGATGCCGGCGAGTGCGCCTGCGTCTTGGCCGACGACTCCGCAGTTGGGGGAGTCGATCGCGCCGACGAGTTGGGCGCCTTCCGTTTCGGTTCCGATGACGATGAGCCGTTTGCCCATTTTTCCTGCTGCGCCGTGAACGGCGACTCGCCAGAGTTGTGGCATATGTCGATCCTTGAGGAGGCTGAATGATGATCGAAGCGATCTCGCGGTTTTCCTCGCTTACGCTTCGGGTTGGGATGGCTGCGCGCTCGCGTTCGCTGTTTTAGCCTAACTATACAGCCTAATGGCTCGGATGATGTCGTCTAGTTCGTTGGAGACGGCGACGGCTCGGTTGGCGAAGGCGGCTCGTTTTACGCCTCGGCTGCCGAGCACTTGATTGAACAGATCCTGGTCGGTGGTGTGATAGGCGACCGTCGCAGTCGGGTCTTTGAGTTGATGGCCGGTGAGGATGCAGACGACGCGGTCGCTGGGGGCGATGATTCCTTCAGCGCGAAGCATCTTGGCTCCAGCAACACTCGCGGCGCTGGCAGGTTCACAGCCGATGCCGCCGGCGCCGACTTGGGCTTTGGCGTCGAGGATTTCCTGGTCTGAAGCGCGGCGGACGACGCCGTCGCAAAAGTCGAGAGCGCGGAGGCACTTTTTAAGATTCACGGGGCGATTGATTTCGATGGCGCTGGCAATTGTCGATGCCTTGCGCTTGTCGCGATCCATTTCAGCGAAGTAGTGCGAAATGATCGCGTCGTTGGGACGCCCCTGATTCCAGCGGAGCCCTTGGATTTCGTAGAGGCGATAGAGCGTATCGGCGCCGCCAGCGTTAATGACTGCGATGCGTGGAACTCGATCGATCAAGCCTAGCTCTTTGAGTTCGATAAACGCTTTGCCGAAGGCGCTGGAGTTGCCGAGGTTGCCGCCGGGGACGACGATCCAGTCGGGCGGTTGCCAAGATAGCGCCTCGAGCACTCGGAACATGATCGTCTTCTGGCCTTCGAGCCGGAATGGATTGACGCTGTTGACGAGGTACATGCCGAGTTGCGTCGCGACTTCTTGCACGCGCGACATGGCATCGTCGAAGTCACCAGCGATTTGCAGCGTGAGCGCGCCGTAGTCGAGCGCCTGGGAAAGTTTGCCGTAGGAGATCTTGCCGGAGCCGATGAAGATCACGCCTTTGATCGTGCCGACGGCGGAGCAGTACATTGCGAGTGAGGCGCTGGTGTTGCCTGTCGATGCGCAGGCGGCTCGTTTGGCGCCGACCGCTTTCGCATGCGTGAAGCCCGCCGACATGCCGTTGTCTTTGAAACTGCCGGAGGGGTTCATTCCTTCATATTGAAGAAAGAGTTTCCCCGGGTTCATGCCGACGAATTTGCCGACGGTCTCGGCGCATTGCAAAAGCGTTTGGCCCTCGCCAACGGTGACGGCATCCTCCGCTGTCGAGAAGGGCAACAGTTCATGAAATCGCCAAACGCCGCTGAAACGCGCGGGCTCGCGACGTTTTGACCACTGCTCTTCAAAATACTTGAGCGACTTGGGCGGCGGCGACTTTTGCCAGTCGTAGGCAATGTCGAGCAGTTCGCCGCAAGTTTTACAGGCGGTCAGCACCTCGCCGACGTCATATGTGGCGCCGCAATCGGGGTTGATGCACTTCTGATAGGCCGTACTTCGAAGGGTCACCGGCGACTCAACTTCCGGGAAAAGGCGGATAAGCTGTTGCGAAACGATGCCCAGCAGTGGTGCGGGCTGCCGAGAAGTGTATGGTCGGTCATTTATAGTGGACAAGCCGAAGGAGATTGCCTGATAAAATGAATTCGTGGGCAGAAAACCTAACCAACGAGCGTTCTACGGCCGAAACCACTCGAAAACCGGGAAGTATTGTCAGGATTCCGGTCTATATTTTCCCGGCTAGACACTTCGATGAGACTCGGGCTAGAATCCTAGGTTCGCGTCAAAGCGTAGGTTTCCAGTTTTGTTTTCGGAGCAATCCCTTCTCGCACAAACAGTTGTTGGGCGTTGTTGGGTCGAATTTCCGGGTCCCAAAGGAGGCAGAATGGTTCGGTTGATCGTACGCGATCGTGAGAGTATTCAAGATGCGGTGCGCCGCTTCCGTAAGCTGGTTGAGCGAAGCGGAATCAAGAAAGAAATGCGACGCCGAGAGTATTACGAAAAGCCAAGTGAAGTTCGTCGCCGCGCCCGCCTGCGAGCGGAACGCCGCGCGATTAAGCCCGCCGTAGTTCGCGGGCGTCCGGTCTAAGTCTATTTAGACGCTGGACTTAGCAGATAAGCTTGATGGACTCGGGGGACTTTCGTCCCCCGCTCGCCGACGCAGTCGACCACTGCCACGGAATTGCTATGCGCGGACTTGATGTTTGGGTACGCGCGTAAAAAAACGCGGCGGAGTCCCCTCAAGCTTCATGCTTTCTCCACCGCGTTCGATTTGCCCTGGCCACTTTCCCCAAGTCACCTGGACCCGCAAAGGTAGGTCGCAATACGGGCGAGTCAAACACCGGTTAGATGGCGGAAATCCACGCCGAAGCTTGCAGCGTAAGCGCATGAATTTGCAGGCACTTATGGAAATCGCGAGAATTCAGCTTCGGCAGTGCTTGTGGCCGTGGGGAGTGTTCCGGCCCCCTGGCGTGCGTCAGAATCTGCCTCTCCTGGGGTGAGAACGCCCCGAAATCGCCTTTTTGGGGAGAATTGCTTTGCGCGCGGAGAGTCTGGTTGCGCCCGGTTGGTGGGATTACACGACGCTCGATCGGCAGATTTTGGACGACGCGGCCCGGCTGACCGCGAAGGATCTTGCCGAGCTTTCGAGGCCGGGTTTTACCGTGCATTTCCACGAGACGCTCGAGGATTTTTACCTCGCGGAGGCGCTGGAGTATATCAATGCTTGGCGACAGGCAACGGCGGAACGCCCGGCGGGGATTTGCGGACCAATTGGGCCGACGGAGCAATTGCCTTTAGTGGCGCGGCTGGTGAACGAGCTAGAGATCGATCTACGGCACGCCCATTTTTGGGGAATGGACGAGTGGTACGTCGACGGGCGCGAGGCGCCGGAATCGTTTCCGCTGAGCTTTGCCAAGACCGATCGCGAACTGCTCTTCAATCGCATC
>JBKJSI010000314.1:0-7530 GCA_046595915.1 Pirellulaceae bacterium | reverse complement strand
GATTGCTCCCTGCCGAATTGACCGTCCTTCAAAGACGCTCATTCGGCGGCGCAAATCCCGTGCCAATTCCGGAGATGTCTTACAGTCCAAAGGAGGACTTGTGTATAAATGACAGCCATCTTGGGCATGTTGTGGCCATGTCATGCCATAAACGATGTTGCCAACAGAGATGGATTCCTTGATAGGTTGATTCCTCGAGCAGCCCTTGGTGGGGTTCGCGGTGAACGAGGGAAGTTGTCGTAACTTCTGTGATGAGAAGCCATTGCGACGACTTGAGGAATCCCTTTCCAGGAGGTTTGGTCATGGAGGATCGAAGTGCTGCCGCTGCTTTTGATGCGACAGCGTTGGTGGTGCGCCAGTTCACCCCCGTCTCGTCTGGAGCGTCAGTTACTGACTCAGGTTTTTGAGTTGATTTGCAATCCGCGCGAGTCCTCGACGGGCGATGATTCCAGTCCCCTTTTCGACTCGCCTTTCGAGCCGCAGCGGATCGCTCCCGTCGAGCGAAACTCCAGGAGGCGCGCCGCATGACAACTTCAACACCCGCCTCTCTTCGCGTTGCGATCTACGCCCGCGTTTCGTCCGATCAGCAGGCCCAAGAGCAGACGATCGAAAGCCAGATATCCGCGCTGCGCAAGCGGATCGCCGAAGAGGGCCACGCGCTCGAAGACGAACGCTGTTTTCTCGACAATGGCGTGAGCGGCTCGACGCTGAAGCGGCCCGCCTTAGAGCGTCTCCGTGACCAGGCCTATTTGGGCGGCTTTCAGAAGCTCT
The DNA here is from genome assembly GCA_046595915.1 of Pirellulaceae bacterium. Lineage (GTDB taxonomy): Bacteria > Planctomycetota > Planctomycetia > Pirellulales > Pirellulaceae > JBKJSI01. The sequence continues at coordinate 6,759 of JBKJSI010000314.1, read as the reverse complement.
ACGTTCATTCACCCGATCGCCTCGCGCGACGTTACGCTTACCAGGTATTGTTGATCGATGAGTTGCAGAAAGTCAGCGTGACGATCGAGTTCCTCAACCGGCCTCTGGGCGTTGGCCCGGGAGACAATCTGCTGTTGCAGATGCAAGGGATGTTCGCCGAGTATGAGCGAGCCAAGATTCTCGAGCGAAGTCGACGCGGCAAGCGACATGCGGCGAGCCGCGGAGCGGTCAGCGTGCTGGGCGCCGCTCCTTACGGTTATCGTTATGTAGCGAAACCCTCTGGAGGAGGCGTCGCCGCCTATGAAGTCGATCCTCGAGCCGCCGCGATCATCCAGCGTATTTTCGAATGGGTCGGGCGCGACCGGCTCTCCCTGGGCGAAGCTCAGCATCGGCTGAAGGACGAGGGAATCCCGGCTCCCAAAGGAAACAGTTGGTGGAACCGGTCGAGTTTGTGGAACATGCTGAAAATCCCTGCTTATCAAGGCTCGGCGGCGTTTGGCAAGACGCTCTTGGGGCCTCGCCGGCCTCAACTACGACCCGCTCGTGGTCAAAGCAAAACGCCTCGTCGATCCGGCTCGGTGTACGAGACCGCTGCGAGTGAACGCATCTCGATTCCGGTTCCTCCCCTCGTGTCCGAAGATTTGTTCGCGGCGGCTCAAGAGCAACTGAAGCAGCGGCAGTCGCATTGGCGTGACCGCGGAGGCGGCGATCACCAACTGCTAAAGGGTTTGATCGAGTGCCAAGCTTGTGGTTACGCCTGCTATGGCAAGAGAAATCGCCGCGTCAGCGCTCAAGACAAGATCGATTACGTTTACTATCGCTGCCTCGGCGCGGATGCTTATCGCTTTGGCGGGAAGCAGCGTCTCCGATGTCACGCGTGTCATTGTGCGGCCAAGGACAGTTGCCCGCAAAAACTGGCCGGCCCTTTTGCACTTAGAGCCCGTAGCCACCACCGCCTGCAGTTCCTCGCTCAAGCGTTCGACCTTGCGGCGGTCGAGCGGCAGCACATTGTGCCGTGCCGCTCGGCCCACCAGAGCTCATGCAGCTGTCGCAGCTTTTCAGGATTTTTCGTGGCCTGATCGGTCGGCTGGCTATAGTCCTCGTCGAGGTTGTAAGGCTCCCAAGTCGCCGTATCAGGATTCGCCGGCGTCGGACTGCTACCCACGAAATACCCGTGCGTGAAGCAGCCCCAGAGCGCCGATCTTGGTGCCCTGACAACTTCGTTTCCCCAAGGCGTTACTGCTTCGTCGCGTCTGGATTTTCCAATCGCACCAAAAGCCATTGCTCGGTCTTTTCTTTACCCATGTGAATCAACACAGGCGCTTCGTCCTTGGTCAGGTTGTAGAGTCCCGTTTCGATCAAGTTGGTGGTGTTATCGCCCACCGTAAACGCGACCTTCTGGGTCGCCTTATCAGCCGAGCCCTGAATGGTCTGCGTCTTATTGGTAACCGTGTCGGTGTAGTTGCCGCGAATCACGCCATCTTTATTAATGGCAAGCTGAATCGTGACGTCCGACGAAGGCTCTTCGGCTTTGGAGAGTGCGAAGACCCCCAATGGCATCCAGTCGCTATCCGCAGGGGCTTCCGCTTTGGCGCCGGTTGTGGCGATCGTCGCGGCTTGGTCGTAATATTGCCCCGCATCGCCCATGTTCTCGCCGTTGACATAAACGCCATCATCTTGGTAGACGATGTTCGATCCGTAGTCGTAATAAATTGGCGTTGCCGCAGCGTAGCCACAGTAGGTCGCCGCCGTTCCCCACGTACAAGTATTCCAAACTCGTCCCGCAGCCCAGCCAGTTGCGACCCACGCGCCTGGATAGCGACCGTACCAGTCGCGGCCATAGACGCCCCAGTTGTTGTAGCCCGTTCGCACTACCGCAGCCGTGTTGTAGCGACCGGATGGAGACACGCGAGCAAAACCTGCAGCCGCACCACCATAACGACCAACTGCAGCGCCCCCAGCGACGACTCCGCCACGCGGTCCGACCGCCGCACCACCTACAGCAGCTGCGCCGCCAGGACCTCGAACTCCACCAGCGGCAGCGACACCACCATTGGGGCCAACTCCGACGGCGCGTCCAGCCGCGCCGCCATCGGCGCCTTTGACGCGACCCGCCGCTGCAACGCCGCCATTGGGACCAACGCCGACCGCCTTTCCAGCGGTGTTTCCTCTAGGTCCGGTGACTGTCGCGCCGGCGGCTTGTCCACCACGTGGCCCCGTTGCCGTACCTTTGTTCACATCAAAGTTGTCGCCGAAAGCTCCTCCACCGGCCTGCCGCGTCGCACCGCTGAGGTTGTGCATTCCTTCATCCGAGGGCATTCCCAAGAAGCCACTGAGATCACCGCGACTCGGTTGATTGAAGGCGCCGCGTCCTGCTCCTTGGCCAGCACCACCGAATTGGCCTCCACCGAATTGCCCACCGCCGGCGCCACTCGCAATTCCGCCAGCAGGGCGATTGAAGTTATTGCCATCACCAGCCCCCGCATTGGGCCGCCCACCGGGCATCCCGCCTCCAAAGTTCCCGCCGCCTGGTCGACCTCCAGCAAAGTTGCCGCCGCCGAAATTCCCGCCGCCTGGCATACCCCCTCCTGGTCGGCCGCCCTGCATGCCACCGCCGCCAAAATTACCTGGACTGGGACGTGCACCACCTGTAAATCCACCGCCCCCCATTCCGCCGCGGGCGCCGCCTCCGCCGCTAAATCCGCGGCCACCACCCCCGCCACCACCGCGCCCGCCGCGCTGCCAGCCGAAGCTATTAGCGGTGGGCAAAAGTAGGAGTGTGATGCAAATCGTGCAGACCCATGATCGCCGTAACATATATGAAACTCCGTGTGTGATTTGTTTTTTTCGACTGAAGTGTGCGAACGTGTCTGCGGAACTATTTTTTCGCAGTGACCACTTGTTGTCGCTTGATGATCACTTCGTCGGTATCCGGCACAGCTTCGTCGCCGAGCGTCCTTTGCACGGATTGCCAGCTATAGGCATTGTCATCGAGCCGTTTCAGGATGTTCACCGCGCTACTGGGAGTTCCATCGCTAGCCGCGCCTTGAACCTCCGCTTGCCAACCAGCCTCGATTGGCGCCCAAATCCCGCTCGCGAAGCCGCCATCGGGGCTGAAATTCCAAGATCGAATCGCGCTCGACAAGGGATCCCAACCGATGATTTGCACGCCGGAAGCGGTCGTGCCATCGGCATGTTTGGTGTTGTATTGTCGCTCGACAAAGTTCTTGCCAGCGATCCAACGGCAAGTCGATTCACTCCGCGCGCCATGCTCTTCCGCAACCCAGTTGCCGATCAGCCATTCCAAATCGGCGACGTTGTCAAAGGCCGAAGCCGTTTCCTCAAACGTATCTCGCAGCGACGCCATGCGCCATTTTCCATCGACCTTCACATGGACGGCGGTATATCGGTTGATGCCCGAAGGCCCAGGCAGCGCCGGTTCAACCGCTGCTTCGCCATCTTCGATGGCGGCGCCAGCTGTCAGCACGCGAATCGAACCGACCGCCAGTTTCAATTTGGCTGCGGGATTCGCTTTGAAGAATTGCGTATAGCCTTTTTCAATCGCTTCGCGGCCCTTGAAGATATTTCCCTCGTCATCGATATATTCTCCATCGGGCGTCCAAAACTCCACGACGGCCTTCGCGTCCTTCTTATTGAAGGCCTCTACAAAGGCAGCGGAAGCCTCGCGAATCGCAACGGCATCCGGAGATTCCTCCGCGCCCTTGGTCGCAGCTTTCGCCTTGGCTGCGCTGGGCGAAGTCTCCTGCGCTGAGAGGTTAGGAATCAAAACAACAAGCGACAACACCAAGGTGGTCGCAGCGGAAACCACGTACCGCATAGCAATGCATCCTAGAAGTAATAGAGAGAGGTGGCCACTTCTTCTGTGTAGAAATGATGTAGCACATACTCAGTAAAAACGCCGTCCCAACTCGCCGGCATTCCATTTGCAAAAGTTCGTCGACGCAAAAATCAAAAGCGACGTTTTCAAGTGCTGCGCCGTCGCTGCGCAGCATAATACTTACGACGCCGCAAAGCGACTACCTAACCCCTGATTTTGCCAGTCGGTGAAATTGACAATCACTGGAAATCGTGAGTCGTTTCGCCAAAACCCTAAGGCGGTGAGTCGTCCAGCTTGGAGTCAAGTTCGATCATCGGTCTTTGACTGACTTGGAGATTGCCATGGTCGACGCGGTCTAAATCGGCGATCAGATAGATCACCAGCGAAAACGCGATTGCCAAGATGGCGCTAATCGCGAAGTCGCGGACACCCGCCCGCCCAAACTGATATCCGACAGCCGTCATCGCAAGCGCGGAGATTACATAGAGTGCGAGCCAAATGACGCTGGGAATCCGATAGCCGCCAACGACGAGTCGCTTCGTATGAAAATCGATGACGTCATTGAGTGAGGAGACATAGAGTGGAAACACTTCATTGTCGCCATTCTTTTTGGCGACGGTTTCTGCCACGGCCCAGAGTTCGTCTTGCAGAACTTCACAGCGAGCAACAATGCTCGGTAAGTCGCTGGTCTTTTTTTGCACGTCCGCGCGAAGATGCGCATATTCTCGCAATCGCTTGCGAATCTCCAGACGCGGAGCCTCGGGCAGCAAACCTGCTCGCAAATAGCAAGTACCAATCGCGTTGACTTCATCAAGGAGTAGTTGCCGCCGAGTCTCAAAACGATTTGCGGCTAGACCGAATGTAAAGGCAAGCAGAAATCCTAATAGCCCAAGCGTGCTGCCGATCACCGAGGAGATTGGCGCCTCACGCACTTCCGTGGTTGGCTTTCCGCGAGATGCACCGAAAAGATAGCCAGCTTCAATTGAAAGCAGCACCATGCCGGCAGTAACCAAAAAAACCGCCCATAGGGGAAGTACATCAAACAGGTGGATATTGAGCATGCAGGAACTCTTGCAATTTCGTTCGCGGATTCACTTGGCGATCTCTCCCCATTCGTGGACATCCGTGTGAAGCCGTAGTTCAAGAAACTTCTTCGTTACCCGTACTCGTCCCGGCGCGCCGGGGTTCGTTTCCTTCTGTTCAAGTCCTGAGGTTGCGGGCAACGCCCACGCTGAGTTACGAAAACAAAGTCGTGCCTAAATCTTCCTATCAGTGTAGTTTCTGATCGCCACATTTTTCTGTGCACGGCTATGGCCGCGTTAGCTCCACCTCCACACATCGGCACAGAACGTTTCCAAAGACCGGGGGCGCGGAGTTGGTTGGCAGCAAGCGCGGCGCGTGCCTGGGACCGCGCACTAGAGCGCGCGGAACAGCGCGCTTCAAAAGGCTCAGGTTGTAAAGTGATCGCGCGCAGTTGATCGTTTTTCGCATTTCCCCTGACCCAATAGGGGCCATTTCCAGCGCATTTTCCGTAGAACCGTGCGGCTCGCATGGCTCGTTGTGGCAAACCACATCTGCGCCCGCACCTCGGTGGCGCCCCCTTTGCAATTAGGCGACTCACAGCAGCCCGCGAGTGTGCGGGCGCGATCTCGCCTTCACTCCTTGGAAAGCGGAGCATGACCGAAACCAGTTTGCGCAAGCGGCGGCGCAGTGCGCTCGGCGCTATTCTAAGCATTCTCAACTCGGCACTTGCAATCACATTGCTCTCCGGCTGCGCCGAGCCGGTCGCGACGAGCTACCGCCATCAGGAACAGCTGAAATCGATTCCGGAAAAGCACCAAAAAGAGATTAAAGAGATTTTAGTTCGCAACTTTGGCAGTCCCGTCGATCCCCGTTGGCAAATTCCCGATGCGCCTCTGCCAGCGGCGGAAGGAGAGACGCCTAAGCCAATCGCATGGAAGGCCAAATCCGAACCACGCCAACTCATGCATGGCGCCATGGTGTTTCAACAGCGCTGTGCGGGCTGTCATGGCGAGACAGGGGATGGCGGCGGGCCCGCCGCAACGCATCTAGACCCCAAGCCGCGCGACTATCGGCAAGGAAAATTCAAATTCATCTCGACTCCGCGCGGCTCAAAACCACGAAGGTCCGACTTGGAACGAATCATTCGCCGCGGCGCTAAAGGCACCTCGATGCCCGCGTTCACCTTTATGTCCGATGAAGACATGGATGCGGTGATCGATTACGTTACCGCCCTCAGTTACCGTGGCGAACTCGAACTGAGCCTCATTAGCTATTCAAAGGACGAGCTCGAGGAAAAGGATAGTGTTGACCCCAACTACGTCGCGGAAGTCGCCAAAGCGATCGACGCGAACTGGTCAAGCGCGGGCGATCAACTTGTTTCGCCTCTCACGGTCAATCCGAAGCGAACGCCCGAAAGCATCGCGGCTGGCGCTAAGATATTTCTCTCGAACAACTGCGTTCAATGCCACGGCAAAGATGGGCGCGGCGGTCGTAACCTTGGCACGCAGCAGATTCCAAAGGATGACTGGGGCCACCTTGCTTATGCCGCCGACCTTACGAGCGGCATGCTCCACGGCGGACGTAGGCCAATCGATCTCTATCGCCGCATCTCGGTCGGCATCAATGGCTCGCCCATGCCCGGCTTTGCGGAGACGTTTAAGGATGACCCAGACAAAATTTGGGAGCTAGTGCATTTCGTGTTGCACGTGGCGGATGGCGGCGAAATTCCCGAAGTCGCAATCGATCCGGTGCCCCCTTCTGCCGAGCCAACTGGCGATCCTTCTGCTCCGCCGACGGCGGCCCCTTCCTCGGATGCCCCGAAAGGAGACGCGCAATGAGCAGCAGTGATCCCGTTCGTGCAGAAAAACTTCGGCAGCTAGATGTTCTGCTTCGCCAAG
>JBKJSI010000302.1:0-2597 GCA_046595915.1 Pirellulaceae bacterium | reverse complement strand
GTTCAAGCTTGGCCGCGTCGCCGACATCTTCCTGCGCGGCTTCGAAATCGGTCCGCGCTTCCCGGTGTCGGCCACAACCGACGCGAGCCAGACCGCGCGCGAATTGATCGAATGCGTCATGGACCCGGGCGTCCGCCATCGACGCCAATCGACCCGACGTCAAGGCAGCGGCGAAATTCGCAGGCAAGGTGATGGTCGCAATCATGAAATACTCCACCGCATCGGCGTCCACCGCAGGAATCGCCACAGTGTCGCGCATCGGCCCGTAAGGAACAACGACACGACTCGGAAGTGCCCCTTGCTGCCTTACGGCGCGGAGGCAACTTCGGACCGGTTCAACCATTTTCCCGTCCGCCTTCCGCTCTGCCCCTCAAAATGACTTCGGACCAATTCAGCGAACTGGTGCACCACTTTTCGGGGACCGTACTCCCAACTGTCCTCGCGATTTTGGAGAGGCAGCAGCGGCTGCGCGGCGCCAGCGCGGCGTTTTGCCCACGACCATCGCAATCATCCCCACTTCCGTCGGCTTGCCCCTGAATTCATTTCGAGAGCCGCTCGTTTTGGCCTCGGGGCGCGTTCGGAAGGTGGATTCACTTGACTGGCGTGAAGCAGAATAGGCCTTCGGTGCCGAGGCGGCCAAGCGAATGGTTCACGGGCCGGACCACGAAACGCTTGCGACTTGGCTGAGCTGCCGCGAAAAATCGAATTTTTTTGCTTTTGTGGGGAGAGCCGGGAGCAGAAGCTTGGAATCGACGGTGTATCCGACAAGCCGATTTGGTGCTGGCATGGCAGCCCGCTGATAGCCAGATCGACCACAACACCTGGGCTTCGGACCTGCTGGGCGATCCAGTTTGCGGGCGCCGCGAATCGATTTCGTGGTAGTGCATCGGGACGAATTGCCGCCGCAACGCTTGTCTCGCGCACACCGCAATGCAATTCGTCAGCCAACCAAATTGCACTTGCGCTCGGCCATCTTTTGAATCGCGTACCAATTGGGCGAGCAGTCTCGACGACAGTAGGGAGCTGTCAAGGCATTTTAATCGCCTCGCAAGCGATTGTTCACATAAATTACGCTGTTCTATTGACCTTCGATCAAGTTTTTCGCCTCATCTCTTAGTAATCCTTGTCGGAGGCGACTTCGCCAACGAGCCTGATATGGGGTTAAAGATTTTTCTGCTTCTGGCAGTAGCTCTTTTTCGAGATTCGCCGTGGCCTTTTGCAGCGTAGCTCGAGCACTAGCATTCTGACCTAGCCGCTGATGAGCCATCGCGAGAATTAACAAATCCCACGAATCAACAGGTTCCTCCAACCTGTCTGAAGCACTCTTGGGGGCGGCAATGAGCTTGATGACCTCGTCGAAGGCCCCGGCGCGATAGAGTACGGACGCCAGTGTTTGGCGGTAATCGGTGCTTTTGGCGTCCGATTCTACGGACATTTTAGCAATGCGTAGCAAATCCGACCAGTTTTCAACGGCGTCTGGAAGTACTACGCACGTCCAACCGACTCTATCGGCAATTGCAGCGTCCCGTGTATTCCTAAATCTAGCTACCATCTCTCGACAAGTGATCTGAAACTGAGAACGACCTTTACTTTGAAGGCGAATATGCGCTAATTCAAACCATGCTTGCGAATCATCTGGCGTCAGTTTGAGTGCACTCGCCAAATCGCCTTCGGCTTCCTCGAACTTCCCTGAAATGGCAAGGAGTTTCGCACGTTCGATTAGCGCCGTGGAATCTTCCGCACGGTGGTCAATTACCCAGTCGAGATGAGCAATTGCTTGCAAATACTCTTTGGCGTCCCTGCAACGTTTTGCCTGGTCACGATGCCATGTGATGGAATCACCGGATTCGAACAACAGCGATCCGAGTTCACCACCAGCAGCGAGGTAACGACCGTCGTGACTCAACGCTAGCCCTAGTGAGACCCCCTTTGGACCGGCAAGCGTCAGCACCTCTTGTCCCGTCCCCAAATCCCAAACGCGGACAGTCGAATCCATACCAATCGAAAATAACCGTTCTGAGCTTTCGTCAAATATCACCTCCGCAACGGTGGATATATGCCCCTTTAGAGTCAAAACACGAGTCCCATTCAGTGATTCAAAGATTTCAATGGTGCGATCTCGGGTTCCACATGCAAGCTGACCTCCATCTGGGCTAAAGCAGAGTGACTCTACATATCCTACTCTTTCGATGGTTCGTTCAAGGTTGCCATTTTTGATATCCCAGATCGAGATGACCTCGTCTTGACCACCTGCTGCAACTAGCCTTCCGCTGGGATGCAGTGCCACCGCATTCGCCGAGTACTTTTTCGTCTTCAACGAATGTATGCACGTCCCCGTCCCAATGTCCCAAATCCGAATGGTACCGTCCTGCCCGCCGGAGGCCGCTATACGACGGTCTTTATTCAGCGAAAGCGATTCAACAATATCGGTGTGTCCTTGCAGCTCTCGCTTTAACTGGCGCTCCACAACATTGTAAACCTGTAGGTCACGATTCCGCCCACCGGAAGCAAGCAACATGCGATCGCCGTCAAAAAAAGACAGTCCATCGATTGGATAAGAGGAGTCTGAAAGCGACGTCAGTTTTTCCGCGGCCTCG
>JBKJSI010000175.1:0-5086 GCA_046595915.1 Pirellulaceae bacterium | reverse complement strand
GGGATAGCGACTTGCATCAAAAATTGACGTGTAACCAACGCCCGATTTGCCGTGAAGGAGCGCATCCCACACGGTCGGGACATCAGTTCCCAGAGGATTGATTACACCCATCCCGGTAATGACGACTCGTCGCCGCATATTGATCTCGGATTCGTTCGCGGACGCTTAAATAGCTACGCCATCATGCGAGTAAATCGCCGATATTGAACTCGCTTAAGCGAAAAATCACCCCTCAAAGATACACTGAAGCCAGATTCGGATACACCGGGCATGTTGATTAAACAAGTGAGCCGACGAGCGCTCGTTCTGCGGCGGCGAAGTGCTCTGGAAGCACCAAAGGGCTTCCATCTGGGTGTCGCCCCACTTCTAAGACCCGCAGCATCCTGAGCATTGCGGCAAATTCACCGGGTGGAAACAGCTCGACATGGCCAAATCGTTCTTCGTCGAGATAGGCGAATACGATTTCGATTTCTGCCTGTAAGCGATCGTCAATATGGCTTGTGCCACGGATTATCGCACCGTCTCGCTGTAAATTCTCGACGATTGCTGTGTAGCGGAGACAGTCACCGGGCCTGGGATGGTCATGAAAAACAACCTTTGGCGCCTTAGCAAGTACGACCTTGTTGCGCCAATCGCTTGCCTGACCTACCAGCAGCCCCCCTGTTTGGGCCAGCCCTTCGACGACGAAAGCCACCGACATGAGGGGAAAGCCGGGAACATAGTCGTGAACGTGTTCCTCCGAAAGGCTAACGGTTTTGATTGCCGTAGCGCGCTGGGTGCAGACAAACTCGGTGAAGCGATCAATCCAAAACCAGCGCATGTTCGATTCCGTTACCGATACGAATCTGCGACGCGGCTGTGTTACCACCCAGCGCCGCACTCTCCATTAACTAAGCGGCGCCGACTTTTGACTCGACATAACGGCAAAGGTCGTTGACGGTGAGGATTTCAATGAACTTCTGAACGACCGGGTTCTCCGCGAATTTGGTCAAGTCAGCAAACGGCACACGTCGTTTCAGTTCGTCCATTCCCTCGGGCGTTACGCGTCCGTCTTTGACGTAGGCTTCATTTGTGAGCACGTCGTCAGGAAAGAGTTCGCTTCGGGGAATTTGAATTCCAAATGACTTTTCAAGTCGGAAGACAATGTCCAAAAAGTCGATCGATTCGGCGCCCAGGTCACCGACCATGGTTGATTCGCGCGTGACCTCGTCTTCGTCGACCCCTAAAGCGTCGCAAAGGGCCTTTTGAACTTTGGAATAAACTTCATCCTTCGTCGGCGCCATTCCTACTGTCTCCCAATTTTGGCGTTGATGGCAATTTCATTTTGGAAGCAAAGCCGAAAGTCCAGCATTCCCTTAGAATGAGCTTTCATTCGCGCTTCACTTCAATTCGATTTTGCTATTTAAGGTGTAATGGTAGCGGCGACTTCCGATTAGGAATTCACCGGTCGATAGAGGATTTGAAACTGCCTGCGAAGCTTGGCTCGGACGATATTGTCGACTGTTTCATCCGTGCTCCAGCGCTGCGAAATCTGAAATCGTTCGAGGATCAGGCGGCCGCTTACAGCGACTTGGCCATCGACCGCTCCGCTTGCTTTTAAGGTTGTGGTACGGTCGTCTTGTTTGATGATCTCGGCGGTTACTTCAAGCAATCGACCTGGCTGTACAAAATCGGCATATTTAACGTTTCGCGCTTCCGCTAGCAAAACCGCGGAATGTTGAAACTCCTCCGAAAATCTTACTAGCCAAGCACTTGCCTCATACATCGCTTCCAACATGAGAACGCCTGGCATGACCGGAAACAGAGGAAAATGATCCCTCAAGTACTCTTCGGCGATGGAAAGTGCTTTCGTCGCGCGAATCCTAACTCCCGGCTCAACATGAGTCACTTTGTCAATCAGACTGAAGTGCATGTGTGGGGCCAGAAAAGGACATTGTGCGCCGCGGAGCCTCGCCCGGAAGTTTCATAGGCCGCATTCACCGATAGCAAATGCGGTTTTGGCCGGGGGCTGGCGCGTTTGGAAGGCATGTAAGGGAGCGAAGTATAGCGAGTTAGGTAAAGTTGAACAACCTGAGCCAAGGCCGACGGAATTGCAATTGAGCCGCCGGAAATCCCTTCGAGTCCCCCCGGGTTTCGCAAAAACCTATTCGCTTGCTACGATTGAAGTTATGCGAAAAGGGATTGCCGTATCACCGGGCGTCGCGGTCGGAACCGCCTACTGTATCCATGAGATCTTTGTGGATCCGCAGACCCGTCGGCTGGAGCCGGCTGAGGTTACTTCGGAGCTAGCACGCTACGAAGCCGCTCGCGAAAAGACCGCGGCGGATCTAAGCGCCCTCTATACCAAAGTCGCCTCCCAAGTCGGCCATCAGGCCGCCGAGATTTTCTCCGCGCACGAAGCGATCCTTCGCGATTCCGCCTTCACACGCAAAATCCGCCACTGGATTGTTAGCGACCACCTGACAGCGCCCTCGGCGCTTGGTCGCCTCATGGAGGAATACAACCAGCTCTTCGCTCGAACGAAGGATGAGTACATCAAAGAACGCGTCAACGACGTTCGCGATGTCGTCGTCCGGCTCTCGGCGCATCTCTCCGACGTGATTCAGCACCCGGCCGATGGCCAAGGCGGGCCATTGATTGTGGTCGCGGAGGAACTATTGCCATCGCAGGTCGTCGCCCTTGGCGACATCGAGGTTCGCGGAATCGTTACCCAGGCCGGAAGTCAGACAAGTCATGCCGCGATTCTCGCTCGCTCACGCGGAATTCCCGCTGTGTCGGGCGTACCCAATATTTTGCGGCAAGTTAAGAATGGCGACACGATCGTCGTTGATGGACGCGAAGGCCATGTCATCATCAACCCCGATGCAGAGGCCCGGAGCGCATATCTCAAGCTCGAACGCGAGTTCTTTCATCTTAAGGATCAACTCGCCGCCAATCGCGATCAACCTGCTATTAGCGCTGATCACCAGCCTCTCGAACTTCTAGCGAATATCAATAGCGTTTCAGACGCCCGGGCGGCGTTGGCAATGGGCGCGTCGGGCGTGGGACTTTTTCGCACTGAGTATCTTTATCTGACCCATCCTGATGTGCCGGATGAGGAAGAGCAACTCGTCGCCTATCGCGATGTGATTCAGGCGAGTCCCCAACATAACGTCACGATTCGCACACTTGATATCGGCGGCGACAAAACTGTTCCGTATTTGGGTCACCACCACCAAGAAGCCAACCCGTTCATGGGTTGGCGAAGTATTCGGCTTTCATTTGAACACCCCGAGTTTTTTAGCACGCAGCTACGCGCGGTGTTGAGGGCGAGTGCCTATGCGAAGACGCTCGGCGGGCAAGTGAAGCTGATGTTTCCAATGGTCACGGCGCTCGAGGAAGTTCGCAAACTCAGGGCAATGGTTCGCCGAGCGACGATTCAATTGACGAAGGAAGGAAAGGAGTTCGCAACTTGCCCGCTGGGAATGATGCTCGAAGTTCCAGCAGCAGCGATTTCGATTGCGACTTTGTTGCCGGAGGTCGACTTCGTCTCGATTGGTTCCAATGATTTGGTGCAATATTTGATGGCGGCCGATCGCGACAATCCTAAAGTTAGCCATTTGTGTCAGCCGCTTGCGCCGGCGGTGTTGCACGTGTTGTCTCAAGTGATCGCAACCTGTCGTGCGGCAGGAAAGCAAGTAACGTTATGCGGCGAAATGGCGGGGCAGCCGAAAGCGTTTATTCTGTTGTTTGGAATGGGGCTTCGCAGCTTTAGCATGAGTCCGGCCTTTATCCCGTCGATGAAGGAACTCGCCGCCCAACTCACTCAACCTCAATCAAAGCAGATATTGCTGCAGGTATTGGGACTGAAGACGACAAATCAAGTCAAACGAAATATGGCGAGGGAATTACAGAAGATCGCACCGCATCTATCGGTGCTTGATTCTGCTTAAGAGGGTTGGAATTGGATTATGGGCGGCGCGACGGCACGCATGCTTCGAGGAATTTGCATTGTCCTTTGCGTTTGCGTCGTCTTCGTATTCGCCTATCGGTATATCGCGGGATTTAGCTGGCTCGATTCGCTTTGGATCGTCGTCGTATCGATCTCTAGCGTTGGGTATGGAGAGCGGAGTCAGGAAAGTTCCGTTGTTAAAGTCCTGAACATTTTGACCATTACGATTGGTCTTTCGACCGTCGCGTATTTGGGAGGGAGCATTGTTCACGCCATCTTTGAAGGCGAGATTCGTGGCACTTTGGGGAGGGCGCGCATGAGACGAGAAATCAAGTCGCTGCGAAATCATGTGATTTTGTGCGGTTACGGTCGAGTTGGTGAATTGCTTGCGGCAGATTTGTTGCGGCAAAAATGGGAGTTCGTTGTCGTTGAAAGCGATCACGCTCGCTGCACACAAATTGCGGAACGCGGCTTTCGCTACCTGGAAGGGGACGCGACGGAAGATGAAACATTGCAAGAGGCCGGGATCGAGCATGCCAAGGTGTTGGTTACAGCCCTACCGGATGATGCACAGAATGTCTTCATCACCCTCAGCTCACGAAATCTAAACCCTTCGCTTTCCATTCTCGCTCGCGCTGAGGACGCATCCACTGAAAAGAAACTGCGCCAAGCAGGCGCCAATCGCGTGATCATGCCGGCGACCATGGGCGCCCAACAGATGGCGCGCATGATTACGCACCCGAGTACCGCGGATCTGATGCAGCTTTTTGCGGAACGAAACAACGGAGACGTCGATCTTGACGAAGTAATCGTTCCCAGCGGATCAAACATCGTTGGCAAATCCATTCGCGATTCCGCAGTCCATCACGATTTTGGAATCTTGATTCTCGCAGTCAAAACGCGCGAAGGCGAACTGCTCCTCAACCCGCCTGCGGAACGAATTCTTCAGGGAGGGGAAACCCTGATCGTCATGGGCTCCTCCGATCGCGTCAAAGAGATGCGCGAAAAACTGGCTAGTTATACGCATTCCAATTCGAAATAGCGCGCATCCTATTGCGCCTTATAGATTACCCATCATGTTATATCCGCCCATTTTAGGAGGCGGTGATGGAAGTCAGGGATCATGCTTCGCTGGCGGAATTGAAACGCATTGAG